>JAKAHF010000292.1 GCA_021815245.1 Actinomycetes bacterium | reverse complement strand
CTCAGCGAGGGTCCTCGGTCTCTTCGTGAGCCGAGATGGTGGCTGAGGAACAGGGCGCGCCGACCGGCGGTGGCGAGGCGCAGGCATTCACCGTGACTTCCGAGGGAGCGGGCCGGCGCCTCGACGTGCTGCTGGGGACGCATCCAGAAGTGGGCAGCCGCTCACAGGTGGCGCGTCTCATCGCCGATGGACTCGTGCTCGTCGATGGAGCGAAGAGGTCGAAGAGCTACGTGCTTTCCGCCGGTCAGACCATCACCCTGGCCCTTCCACAAGCCGTGGAGTCGCCACTCGTCCCCGAACACATCGACGTCCCCGTACTCTTCGAAGACGAGTCGCTGCTCGTCATCGACAAACCCTCAGGCATGGCAGTGCATCCTTCGGCGGGCCACTCGTCGGGCACGCTCGTGCATGCGCTACTGGGGCACGGGCTCGCGGGGGGCGAGACCTTCCGCCCGGGCATAGTGCACCGGCTCGACAAGGACACCTCGGGTCTTCTCGTCGTGGTGAAGTCGGTGGAGGTGCATCGCCTGCTGGTGGCCATGCTGCGACGGCGCGAGATCTCGAGGCGCTATCTGGCGCTGGTGCACGGCAACTTCGCGGCCGACACAGGCACGATCGAGGCTCCCGTGGGGAGGGATCCGGCGAAGCGACGGTCGATGACCGTCGGCGGGGTGGCGGCGCGCGAGGCGCGGACGCACTTCAAAGTGCTCGAACGGTTCGGCGATCTCACCCTGCTCGAGGTGCGGTTGGAGACCGGCAGGACCCATCAGATAAGGGTGCACTTTCTGGCGATCGGACATCCCGTGGCCGGTGACCCCACCTACGCGCGTCGGGACGTCCTGGGGATAGGCAGGCAGTTCCTGCACAGCTACCGGCTGGCTTTCGAACATCCGATCACGGGCGCGCAGATAGACATCGAAGCGCCTCTGCCCGCTGATCTCGTCGAAGTGCTCGCGCGATTGCGGGCCGAGGCGGTGCAGGCCGGATGCTAGACTGCGTATGCCGTGAGCTCTTCCCTCGACAGCCAGGATACCGCCGCTCCACCTGAAGGCCGCTCCATAGCCTTCTTCGATCTCGATGGCACGCTTGTCATCGGCCAGACCACGCTGCTGCTGGTCAAGTTCTTGCGAAAGGCCGGCATTGTGGGCAAGGCCTTCGTCTTCGGCACGGGGCTTTGGTTCCTTGGCTACAAAGCCAAGTTGGTCAAAGTGACCGAGCGTTCGCGCGAGAAGGGCGCGGGCGTCTTCAAGGGACTTGCGGAGAACGAGGTCGAGGGTCTGATGGAGCGGTTCACCGAAGAGGTGCTCGTGCCCCGCTTTCATCCGGCCGCTACGGCGGCTCTCGCCGAGCACAGAGCCGAGGGCGACGTTGTAGTCGTCATCTCGGCGGCTCTCGACCCGGTGGTGCGTGCGCTTTCGAAGCGTCTCGGGGTCGAGCATTGCGCCGGGACCCCGTGCGAGATAGCCGACGGACGATACACCGGGCGCCTGACCGGTCCGAGCCCCCACGACGCCGAGAAGGTCCTCGTCGCCGAGGCGTATATGCGGCGTTGGAGCATCGACGCGGCCGATTGTTGGGCGTATGCCGACCATGGCACCGATGTGGCGCTTCTGCGGAGAGTGGGGCACGCGGTGGCCGTCAACCCCAAGCCCGAACTGCGCATCGTCGCCGAGGAGGCCGGCTGGCCGATAATCGCGTGAGGCTGTCGCTCGCCGGTGGCGCGCCGCTTGGATAGTCAATTCGTCATGCAAGGAGACTGAGATATGGCCGATATGTTCCCGCAGGCACTCGCCGAAGGCTGGGACCCGGACGACTTGGCCGTCGCCACCATTCGCGCGCTGGCTATCGACGCAGTGCAGAAGGCCAACTCCGGTCATCCGGGCATGCCGCTCGGGGCGGCTCCGATGGCACACGTGCTGTGGAGCCGGCATCTCAAGTTCGACCCGGCCGACCCCACGTGGCCCGATCGTGACCGCTTCGTGCTCAGTGGCGGGCATGGGTCGATGCTCCTCTACTCGTTGCTGCATCTTGCGGGCTACGGTCTCGGCATCGAGGAGATCGAGGACTTCAGGCAGTGGGGGAGCCGCACTCCGGGGCATCCAGAGTACGGTCTGACGCCCGGGGTGGAGACCACCACGGGCCCATTGGGAGCGGGGCTCTCCAATGCCGTCGGCATGGCCATGGCCGAGGCGTTCCTGGCGGCGACCTTCAATCGGCCCGGCACGATCCTGGTCGACCATAGGACCTTCTGCATGGTGGGCGACGGCGATCTGATGGAAGGGGTCGCCTCTGAGGCGGCGTCGCTGGCCGGCCATCTCAAGCTGGGCAAGCTGGTGGTTCTGTACGACGACAACCACATCAGCATCGAAGGGTGCACCGATCTGACTTTCTCAGAGGACGTGGGCATGCGCTTCGAGGCCTACGGCTGGCAGGTGCTGGGTGTGGCCGACGGCAACGATCTGGCCGCCATAGACCGCGCCATCGCGGAAGCGATCGCCGAGGGTGGTAGGCCGACGCTCATCAAGGTACGCACTATCATCGGCTTCGGCAGCCCCCACAAGGCCGGAACGGCCGAATGCCATGGAGCTCCGCTCGGGGTCGAAGAGTCCGCGCTGACCAAGGAGGCGCTCGGTTGGCCGGCCGGCCTCTTCTTCGCGGTGCCCGAGCGTGTTCGCGAGCTCTATGCCGGCGTGGCCGCGCGCGGAGCCGCGGCGCGGTCGAGCTGGTCGGAACTCCTCGACTCGGTGCGAGCGACCGAGCCGCAACGAGCCTCTCAGTGGGACGCCGCTCTGGCCGGGCGTCTGCCCGAGGGCTGGGCCGATTCGCTGCCCGTCTTCAAAACCGGAGACTCCATCGCCACCCGGGCGGCGTCGGGCAAAGTGCTGAACGCTCTGGCCGGAGTCATTCCGACTCTGGTGGGCGGTTCCGCCGATCTGGCTCCTTCGAACAACACCTACCTTGCGGGTCTGGCCGACTTCTCGCCGAGCGAGCCCGCCGGGCGCAACATCAGGTTCGGAGTTCGCGAGCACGCTATGGGGGGCATCCTGAACGGCATGGCTTACCATCAGGGGTTGTTCCCATTCGGAGGCACGTTCTTCGTGTTCTCCGACTACATGAGGCCGACCCTGCGGTTGGCGGCGCTTTCTGGCTTGCCGGTGACCTTCGTCTTCACGCATGACAGCATCGCGCTCGGCGAAGATGGTCCGACGCATCAGCCCATCGAGCATCTGGCCTCACTGAGGGCGATGCCCGACCTGGTGGTCATCAGGCCTTGCGACGCGAACGAGACCAAGGTGGCATGGCAGGCGGCCCTCGAGCGCCGTGAAGGCCCGACCGCGCTCGTGCTCAGTCGCCAGAACCTACCGGTACTCGATCGTGGCGTGCTCGGCCCCGCAGAGGCCCTGATGTGGGGCGGCTACGTGCTGGCCGACGCGTCGGATCCAGAGTTGATCGTCATCGGCACCGGCTCGGAGGTCGAGATCGCCTTGGCCGCCGCCCGGGAGTTGAGTGACGCGGGGGTGGCCACGCGAGTGGTCTCGCTGCCGAGTTGGGAGCTGTTCGAACAGCAAGACGCGGCCTACAGAGAAAGCGTGCTGCCGGCGGCGGTGCGGGCGAGAGTGGCCGTCGAGGCCGGTTCGACGTTTGGCTGGGAGCGGTATGTGGGTGAGGCAGGCGCCGTGGTCGGGATTGACCATTTCGGTGCCTCCGCTCCCGCTGGAGTGCTCTACAAGGAGTTCGGCATCACGACGGCGGCCGTGGTGGCGAAGGCCTTGGCCGTGCTTGGGCGTTGAGCGCGGCTTGACGGCGCCGGAACCCGCCGGTAGGGTGGAGAGGCGATGACTGAAAGCCCGACAGACCACACGCGCAAATCGAAGGTCCTGCTCGACGAGGACCAGATGGGCCGCACCCTGGCCCGCATGGCCCACGAGATAGCCGAGCAGTCACCCCAACTGGGCAATCTGGTCTTGGTCGGCATTCAAAGTGGCGGAGTAGAGCTGGCCGAGCGTCTCGCGGCGCTATTCGCGGCATTCTACGGAGTCAGGCCCCCAACAGGCACAATCGACATCACGTTCTACCGCGACGACCTCGACATGAGGCTCGGCAGGGACTACCTGCAGCCGCGGGTGCGCGAGACGATCCTGCCGTTCGATATCAGCGGCAGGACGATCGTGCTGGTCGATGACGTACTCTACACGGGCCGCACCATAAGGGCGGCCATCGACGCCCTCTTCGACTATGGCCGGCCCCACGCCGTCCGTCTCGCTGTTCTGGTAGACCGCGGCCACCGCGACCTACCCATCCGGCCCGACTACGTGGGCAAGAACGTGCCGACGAGCCGGTCGGAAAGGGTCGTCGTGCACTTCAGCGGTAGTGATGGTCTCGACGAGGTGGTCATCGAGGAATAGGATCGCCGGCCCTCCGACGCACCTCGA
>JAKAHF010000291.1 GCA_021815245.1 Actinomycetes bacterium | reverse complement strand
GCTCCTCCGCCCACTCGCGCTCCCGTATCACGGCGGCGAGGGTGTTGACCGATAGGTAGGGCTGCAATACCGAGGTGTCGAGCGTCATCCAGTAGGTCAGCACCGCCCGGGAGAAGTCGATGAGGCGGTTCGACGATTCGGCGTGCGACTGCTTGCGCAAGAAGTGCATCAGCGTGTCGTGCCGGGAGCAGATCTCGTCCAACTCGGTCGATACCGAACGGAGCTCGCCCTCGGCGCCGACATCATTGAAGTACACCGGGAATGCCCGCAGCAGCTGCTTGGCTACGAAGTAGATGGGCTTGATATCGGCGTTGAGGAAGCGGGTGACGTCGCGCTGGAACAGGTCGGTGTCGGCGATGTAGACGCCGCCCAAGCGCAGCTGTACGTTCAGCGCTGCGGCCAGCCGTTCGTAGAGCGCCGGGTTCGATTCGATGATGTGCATCCAGCAGCGGATCTTGGGCAGATGGAAGGGATTGACCACCGTCTCCCAGTCGTCGGTCGCCCCTTGGATCTCGGGATACTGGAACTTCCACGACAGCACGTCCTCGATGAGGTGATCGGCGGCCGGCACGTTGCCCGCCTCGCCGATCGCGACCCCGATGGCCTCGTAACACAGGAAGCGCATCAGCAGGAATTGGTTGTCGCGGGCCTTGAAGAAGCGGGTCAACCGGCTGAGGATGCGGTCCACGTCCATGCGCTTGTCGGGCTTCATGAGCAGTCTGACCACGTTCAGCAGGTCGCCCATGACCTCGTTCTGCCGGTAACCGAGGGTGTCGTCCTTCAAGAAGTAGATGCAGATGGCGAAGCGGTCTTCGAGATTGTCGATCTTGAAGACTTGGTCGATGGCCGCGTCGAGCAACGCCGAGAAGGTGGGCAGCGCCAGCAGTTCCTCGCCGGAGGCGGCCTCTGCTGTGTCGATGAGTTCGCAGATGGGTTCGGTGCCGAGGCCGGCCAGATGAGTGGCCACCGCCTCACGGTCGGTGAGCTCGGCCTCTTCAGACATCGCCCACGCCGGTATGGGCAGACGCTGCCTGATGCGGTGATAGCCCAACAGCAGGAGCGACCGGTAGAGTTCGGTGAAGGTCGCCTTCAGCGCGGGCCGCTCGACGGTCTGCTTGACCAGGCCGCGCAACAAGGTGTCGCGCTCCAGGCAGGCCAGAGGTTGTTTGGGCACGAAGCGATCGAGACATTCGGCCACGCCGAGCAGTGGCTCGTCGAACTCATCGCCGTGGCGGCCGGCCAGCACCCCCGTGCACCACGTCAGTAGCTGACGCAGCAAGAGCGACGCCTGTTGCGAGGTGAGCTGCGTATCGAGGAGGTCAAGCACCAACTCAGAGAGGAGTGTGAAGCTCTGCACCCGATTGTTGGCGCGCTCGAAGTAGCTCCAGTTGCGCAGCAGGATAGTCTGAAAACCATCGACCAAGAGGTCGACATTGCGGTAATTGTGAAAGTACTCGGTGAGCGTCTCGGCGAGGGGTCGCTTGACTCCCTGATAGCCGGCTACCGCCTCGAGAAGCGGTTCGTAGCGTTCGGGGATGAAGACGGGCTCGGGCGTGGGGGGCATGTTCGCCCGAAGGGCATCTGAATCAACCGGGATGTTGACCGGGTCCATCAAGTGTCGTCTTCATTCTTGGTTCGAGTCGAGTCGTCGGGCTCGCCGGTCTCAACAGTCTCGCCCGTCTGCTCCATGGGAGTCAGCAGCACCCGGCATATGCGCATGCCGTCGACCTCGAGAACCCGTGCGTTGAAGCCGCCCAGCTGGACCTCGTCGCCCACACGGGGTCGACGTTGCAGCTGCTCGAACACACGGCCACCGAGGGTCGGAAAGCCTTCTTCGGGCACCTGCAGACCGAGGGCCTCTTCGAGTTCGTCGACACGCACGGCGCCGTCGACCGAATAGCCGCCGCCGTCAAGAGGTTCTATGACCGGGCCCTCGGAGTCGAACTCGTCTTGCATCTCGCCGATCAGTTCCTCGACGACATCCTGAATGGTGACGATGCCGGCGGTGCCGCCGTGCTCGTCGACCACGATGGCGAGCGGGGTGCGCGTGCTCTGAAAGCGCTGCAGCGCGACCTCGACGTTGGAGGTCTCGGCTATGAAGCCCACGGGGCGCAGCAGCCGGCGAAGCGTGCTGCTGCGCGGCGCTCGATACAGGTCCTTCACGTGGATATAGCCCATGATGTTGTCGACGTCTTCATCGTAGACGGGGTAGCGGGTGTGGTTGGTCTCGGCCACCTCGTCGATGGCCTGGCCGACCGTGTATGAGGTGGGCAGGGCGGCGAGTTCGGTGCGGGGCACCATGATGTCGGTGACGGTTTGGTTGCCGAACGTCAGCGCGCGGCGCATTAAGGCCTGTTCGACCTCGTCGATGTGTCCGACCTCTTGGCTCGCCTCGAGGATCATGCGCAACTCCTCCTCGGAGTGCGCCTGTTCGCGGTCGGAAGCGGGCGTGATTCTGAAGATCCGAAGGATGCCCGCCGCCGACACGTACATGAGCCAGGTGATCGGCCGTGTGGCCAAGTAGAACCAGCGCAGCGGCAGCGCGATGATGCGGGTAGAGCCCTCCACCTTGCGGATGGCCACGTTCTTCGGCACCAACTCGCCGAGGATGATGGTGACGAAGGTGACGAACACAAAGGCGACCACCGCGGCCGCCGTGCGGTCCATGGCCAGATCGAAGATGCGGGTGAAGGCCGATGCGCCCAACCAGCCGAGACCAAGGCTGGCGACGGTCACTCCGAGTTGCGTGGCCGAGAGATATGCGTCGAGGTGCTGCACGATGTGGTTACCCACCCGGGCCCAGCGTTTGCCTTCGGAGGCCAACTCACTGAGACGCGTCTCGCGCACCTTGACGATGGCGAATTCGGCGATAACGAAGAAAGCGTTGACCACCACCAAGAGAACAACGCCGATGACCTCGAGCGCTGTGCGGTTCATCGCGAGCCTACCCGGGGGTCTTGAGGCCGGGCGTGGGGTCTGGGGGGACTGTTGGACGTATCCATTGTGCTATCTGTCAGCATAGCATAAGGCGGCTTTTCGACCGTCCGCAGCCCCGCTCGAGAGCGCGCTTGGGCACGCGACGCCCGCGGGGCACACCTGGGAATGCAGAGGGGCGCCGTCGCGTCAGCGCCGGCGCGCCGAGGCCTCGAGAACGGGCTGGAGATAGGTCCAAGCCTCGGAAGCCGTTTCCACGTACTTGAAGATGTCGAGATCATCGGGATTGATCACGCCCTCCTCGACCAGCGCCGGGAAATCGATTATGCGTTCCCAGTACTCGCGCCCGAAGAGAAGAACGGGCATCGGCGCGATCTTGCCGGTCTGGATGAGGGTCAGCGCCTCGAAGAGCTCGTCGAGGGTGCCGTAGCCACCCGGGAAACAAACGAGCGCGACCGCCCGCAGAAGGAAGTGCATCTTGCGGAGCGCGAAGTAGTGGAAGTTGAAACACAGATAGGGCGTGATGTACTGGTTGGGCTTCTGCTCGAACGGCAATACGATGTTGAGTCCCACGCTATCGGCGCCCACGTCATCGGCGCCCCTATTGGCGGCTTCCATGATGCCGGGTCCGCCACCAGTAACCACCACCACGCGGTACCTGCCGTGGGGGTAGTTGGGCTGCTCCTGTTCGGCGTAGAAGCACTCCTCACCGCCGGCTATCATGCCGGCGAGCAGGCGGGCCTCCTCGTAGTATCGGGTTTTTGCCGCGAGCGAACGGGCGGTGCGCTCACGCTGCTCCGCTCGTGGGTCGCCCGGATTCTCGGCGAAGAAGCGCTCGGCCTCCTCGACAAGCCGGCTCGCGTCTTCGGGAGCCGGGATGCGGGCGCTGCCGAACACGACAACCGTCGCACTGACACCCCGATCTCGCTGCAGGATCTCGGGCTTGAGAAATTCGAGCTGCAGACGCGAGGCCCGCAGCTCGTCGCGCATCATGAAATCGATGTCGTCGTACCCCAACCGGTATGCGGTCGACCGAGTCTGGGGGGTATCGGGGTCGAGGGCGGTACGCCGAAGATCCTCCTCGGCAGAGGGGAAGAGGCGGCTCTGTCCGTTCTTGTCGCCGTTGGTCTTGGGCTCTGGCGGCCTGTCGCTCACGTAAGAAGTCCTAGCTTGATGCCCTCAGCACTTGGTCACAGTACGGCGACTCGAATCGCCGTACTGCCGAACCTTCGCGCCATTTCACGTTTGGATTCGTGTCATGCTTCGCGAAGGTCGGTCACTTGGCGTCCTCGCCACGCAGGTCGACCGTGACCTGGCCGTCGGGCGTGCTGTAGCGGAAGCGCAGGATGAACTTGCCGGCGAGCAGGGCCGGCGCGATTTCCCGAT
Source organism: Actinomycetes bacterium (assembly GCA_021815245.1). The sequence continues at coordinate 125 of JAKAHF010000291.1, read as the reverse complement.
CCCGGGCTACGCTCGAGAAGAACGTATCGAGGACTTTGTAGAGGTGCTGGGTGTCGCGAAAGAACGGCATGTTTCTCCCCCTCCGAAGGACGAAGCCGGTGGCGTCGAGCCTGCGGGCCGTCACC
>JAKAHF010000290.1 GCA_021815245.1 Actinomycetes bacterium | reverse complement strand
ACTTGGCCTTCGGTGTTCTCGCCCCAGGCCCAGATCGCGCTGCCGCTGCCGAGAGCCAGGGAATGGGCGCCGCCGGCCCCGGCCGACGCGGCCACCCAGAACGGCGCCCCGGTGATCTTGGTGAGAACATGCCGCTCTACGTTGGTGCCGTCGCCCAATTGACCCCAGGTGTTGCTCCCGCAGGCCCACAGGGTGCCGTCGGTCTTTATGGCAAGTGAGTGATTGGCTCCACCGGCGACCGTCGCCCAGGTCGTCCCCGTGCCGATGCGGGTAGGATTTGAACGGCTCGTGGTCGTGCCGTCGCCCAACTGGCCGAACCAGTTGATGCCCCAAGCCCACAACGTGCCGTCGGACTTGATCGCCAGGGAATGGTCATTGCCCACCGCGATGGCCGCCCAGGTCGTCCCCGATCCCACGCGAGTGGGCTTCAGCCGGTCGGTGGTGGTGCCGTCACCCAACTGGCCATAAGTGTTGTCGCCCCAAGCCCAGAGCGTGCCGTCGGACTTGAGCGCGAGCGAATGCCGGTAGCCTGCCGCAACCGCGACCCAGGTGACGCCGGTGCCTATGCGGGTGGGACTGTGCCGGTCGCTCGTGCTGCCATCGCCGAGCTGGCCGTAGGCGTTACCGCCCCAGGCCCAGAGCGTGTCGTCGGACTTGACTCCAAGCGAGAAATCGGCGCCCGCGGCCACCGCTATCCAGGTGGTGTCGGGCCCGATGCGCTTCGGGCTGTGCCGCTCGGTCGTGGTGCCATCACCCAGCTGACCCTTGTTGTTGAAACCCCAGGCCCAGAGTTCTCCGTTGCTCTTGATGGCCAGAGAGTAGGCCATCCCCGCAGCCACCGTCTGCCAGTCGTTGGTGGCGCCGACGTTGCCGGGAACATCGCGAAGAGTGGTGGTGCCGTCGCCCAGTTGCCCGTTGTCGTTGTGCCCCCAGGCCCACAGCGAACCATCGGCCGCGATGGCCAGTGAATGATCGGCTCCCGCGGCGAATGTGGGTCTCAGCTGCGAGTCAGCTCGCGGCACCGAAAGGGCCGGCGCGGCTGAGGTCTGTTCGGCGACGGCGACCAGCGCCACCAGGAACGCGACCGCCAGCAGAACGAAGCAGATCGCGCACAGACGTCGCCTCTCGGCACCCAGACCTCCCACCAGTAGTAGACGGAGCCGGGAACTCTTCATGGCGCACCCCTTTTCCACTTATGCATCGGTGCAGATAGGCGGCGGGCGTCGCCCCCTTACTTTCAATCTACGCCCGCCCCGTGCCCCTGGCAATCGACGCGACCGCGCGATCTGTAGAGTGGCCACCCGCTTCGCGACTCGCGCGACCCGGCCGCCCCGCACCCCGATTACGAAACCGTAACCATTTCCTTACGCGCGACTTAATGGCCGACCGATACCATGCCGTCAGGTCTGCAGTCGAAAGGAGGACAAGACCGCCGTGATCACTAGACTAGGAAGCATCGTATCGCGCAGGGCAGCGAGGTGGATTCTCGCCGCGTTCATGCTGCTCACGATGGCCGGGATGGTGTTCGGCTTCGCCTTGCCCGATGCCGCTCTCGCGTGGAACAACTGCCCCAAGGGACTCGTCAACGATCCCTATCCCGGAGTATGCCGCCGCTACGTCGATACCAACGGAGACGGCATCTGTGACCTGTCGCAGTCGAAACCCGCGGCATCGACCACGACAACCCTCCCGGTGACGACCACCGAGGTGGTCACGACATCGACGACCAGCAGTACGACCAAAGTCACGACCGCGGCCGCCGGTCTCACGACCGCGACGGCAGCGTCGGGTGAACCGCCCACGGGCAACTGCCCGCTCGGCCCGTGCATCGGCTGCCGCGCCTGCATCAGCATCTCGATCGACATCGCCGACGGCGCGAACATCGCGACCACGGCCTCCGCCGGCGCCGCCACACTGGCCCTGGTCGAATCCGACGACAGCGACGGTGGCGACGACAGCAACGGCGGCACCGGCGGAGCCTGGAGCAGCATCTCGGGCGCGCTCGGCACCGCAGTGGCCGACGCGACCGCCACCGGGGCGACGCAGACTACCGCGACGCAACCGACCGCCACCGACGCGTCGGCGATCGATGCCGCCGCGACAGCTCAAGCCACAATCGACACCTCAGGAGGTGCATCTCTTGTGACCCACTATCTCGTAGCACCGATCGCGCTGGGGTTCTTCTTGATCTACGGCCTGAGCTTCGTGCTCTACAAGATCAAGAGGATCCGCATCACCACGCATCGCAAGATCTGGAATGTCATGCTCCTCGGCACGTTCCTGGTGACGGGCATCTTCGGGCTGATTCTGACGATCCAATTGGACTACACCCTGCCGTTCACCATCCCGATCAACCTGCTCTTCTGGCACGTCGAAGCGGGCATAGCCATGACGCTCATCTCGCTCTTCCACATGGGCTGGCACTTCAACTACTACAAGAACCTCGTCAAGAACACCCGCAAGAAGGTCCGCGCCGCCCGCGAGGCCGAGCGTGACGAGCGCGCCATTGACCGTGACACCCGTAGGCGTCAACCCGACGTGAGAACGCCCCGCCGCGAGCCGCTACCCGGGGCCGCGATGGTCGCCCGGCCGGCCGCCCCGGCAATCGCCCCGGCAGCCGTCCAGCCGGTCGCTCAAGCCGGCGCCCATGCCCGCGACGAGCGCCGCGCCGAGCGTGAAGCTCGCCGCACGCGCGAGGAGATCGAGTGGGCGCGCAAGCAGGCTCATCCACAGGTCTATCCCCGTCCCTGGTTGGGACCCGAGACCGACTGACCCCCTCCGACGGTTCCCTGCCGTCTCGAACGGCGCGGCGTCTCCATCGAGCGAGACGCCGCGCCGTTCCGTTTCTGTGGCCCACCACCGTCCGGGACCATGATCCATGACTGTTGCTATTTGCAATAGTTGTGCTATACAATCAATTCATGAGCATTCAAGAAATCGTAGATTCAGAATCACTGACGTCGTTCAGGCGTCAACTCCGCATGCTCGAACGCGAAGTGATGCGGACGCTCGAGTCTGAGACCCAGTGCTGTGGGGTTTCTGTCGCGCAATGTCACGTGCTGCTCGAGTTGAGCGGTCAACCGCGCTCGCTGTCGGCGCTCGCCGCGGCGATGGACCTCGACACGAGCACGCTCAGCCGCACCGTCGACGGTCTCGTCAAGGCCGGTTTGATCGAGCGGCGGGAGGACCCCCGCGATCGTCGCTCGGTGAGGTTGACGGTCGCGCCGGCCGGGAGCGCGAAGGTCGCGTTCATCAACGAGACCTGCAACCGCTACTACGCCGACCTGTTTCAGACGATGAGCGCCGATGACCGCGAGCACGTTCTGCGAGGAGTCACCGTTCTGGCCGAGCGCATGCGTGACGTGCGTCTTCAGCCTGGCTGTTCGGCAGACCAGGCCCGGCTCCCCAACACCGACGACAACCACGATCCCCAGTAACCGGAGACGACCATGGCGACCGAGTCATCCTGCCAAACCCAAGAGGCGCCCTGCTGCTGTGGAGCCGCGCCTGTGAAGGTCTACCGCTATCGCACTCCCAAGTGGGTCACCGGCACGGTCGACACTCCCGGTGGAACCGTTCGGCAGGCTGCGACGCGACTCACGGCCCGCGACAAGCTCGGCGCTCTGCGAGTGCGCCTCGGCATGGCCCGCATGGACTTCCGGATCGAGCCGGGTCTGTATGCGGTGGGCCACCCCACTCCGGCTTCGCCGGTTCTCGTGACCGCCAACTACAAGCTGTCGTTCGATCACCTGCGGCGGGAGCTCGCGTCGATCGACGCCTGGATTCTCGTGCTCGACACCTACGGCGTCAACGTCTGGTGCGCCGCCGGCAAGGGCACGTTCTCGAGCGACGAGTTGAACAAGCGCATCGCGGCGACCGGCCTCGAAAAGGTGGTCGAGCACCGCACCGTCGTGGTGCCGCAACTGGGCGCGACGGGCGTCGCCAAGCACGTGGTGCGCGAAGGCTCGGGGTTCTCGGTGGTCTTCGGCCCGGTGCGTGCGGCCGATCTGCCGGCATTCCTGAGCGCGCGCATGCGGGCGACCCCCGACATGAGGCGTGTGCGGTTCGGCATCGGCGACCGGGCCGCCGTAATAGGGGTGGAGTTGTCGACAGCGTGGAGTTGGCGGACGATCGGCTTCGCTATCGTGGCTGCGTTCTTGGCCGGACTGGCGGGAGCGGATAGGTTCTCTCTCTCCGGCTACGGCATCCGGCTGGCGATCGTCTATGGCCTCACCCTCCTACCCTTCATCGGGGGGGGAGTGTTGGTGCCGCTGGGGCTTCCGCTCATCCCGGGGCGGGCGTTCTCGCTCAAGGGCGCCCTCGTAGGCGCGGTTCTCGGAGCCGCGGCCGTCGTCGCGCTCCGCACGGTGGTGCCCGTTCTCGCGCTGATCGGGATCTTTCTGAGTGTGTGCGCGGCCAGTTCGCATGCGGCGATGAACTTCACGGGAGCCACTA
>JAKAHF010000289.1 GCA_021815245.1 Actinomycetes bacterium | reverse complement strand
TTCCGATCTCCGATGTGCGAGAGTTCTACATGGGCATCTCGTCCACCGGGGCTCGCAAGAACTATCGGGAGATCAAGCACTACCGGCGGAGGAAGAGGTGGCTGTGAGAGAAATCGACACCACCGCGCTCGACACCTGGCCGAAAGTGCTCGAGCACAACAGCTCTGCCCATGGTGCCAAGCACCCGGCCATGCGCTACAAGCACTACGGCATCTGGCAGGTCTACACCTGGCAGGCCTACCTGGAGAACGTGAAGTACCTTGCGCTCGGTCTGCTGTCGTTGGGTTTCGAGCCCGGCGACAAGCTGCTGATCGTCGGCGACAACTCGCCGCAGTGGTTCTTCGCCGAGATGGCGGCCCAGTGCAACAGGGGCATCAGCGTGGGGGTCTACTCCGACCTGTCGGCGCGCGAGATCCAGCACATTGCTCAGAACAGCCAGGCCCAGTTCGCGATGGTCGAAGACCAGGAGCAGGCCGACAAACTCACCAGCGTGATGGAGGCTTGTCCGGCACTCAAGGCGGTCGTGTACTGGCGCTACAAGGGCCTCAGCAATGACGAATCGTGCGAGTTCTTGGGGCTCCGTCAGGTACTGGAGATGGGTCGAGCCTATGAGTCGGAGCATCCCGGCGTCTTCGAGCAGAACGTTCGCGCGGGCAAGGCCGACGATGTCTGCGCGATCGTCTACACGTCGGGCACCACGGGTCAACCGAAGGGTGCTCTGCACTCCTACAAGACGCTCATGTCGGCGGCCAGCACCTTCGTCAAGCAAGACAAGCTCGGCCACAAGGACCATATGGCCTCCTACCTGCCTCCGGCCTGGATCAACGAGCAGTGGCTGATATACGGGTGCCATCTGCTCTCCGGCGGCACCGTCGATTTCGCTGAGAACTCCGAGACGCAGCAGGCCGACGTGCGCGAAACGGCGCCGACTCTGATCGTCTACAACTCCAAGCTGTGGGAGGGGCTCGCCGGGCAGGTACGGGCCAAACTACGCAACGCCAGCCGCCTCAAGAGGCTCACCGCCAATGCGTTCATGCCGGTGGCTCTGAAGATCGCCGAGGCCGAGGAGACCGGCAAGAAGCCCGGCGTCGGCCTGAAGGCCGCGGGCCTGCTGGGCAACCTCATTGTGTACCGCCAGGTACGCGACAGCCTTGGTGTGGCGCGGGCCCGCGTCTGCTACTCCTCGGGATCGACTCTGTCTCCCGAAACCATGACATTCTTCCACGCACTCAAGGTGCCCCTGAAGAACGTGTACGCGTCGACCGAGGCGGGTGCGGTGACCGGTGTGACGGGCGGGGTACAGACCCGAGGCACGGTCGGTACGATCAATCCCGGGGTCGAGGTCAAGTGCGCCGACTCGGGAGAGATCCTGGTTCGTCATGAGGGCACCTTCCTCGGCTATTACAACGATCCGCAGGCTACGGCTCAGGTCTTGTCCGATGGCTGGGTCAGCACGGGCGATCATTGCCAGCTGAAAGGCGATGAGGTCATCTTCGTCGATCGCATCACCGACCTGATCGACCTTCCTTGCGGCGACACGGTCCCCCCGCAGGAAGTCGAGAGCCGGCTCAAATACAGTCCTTATATCAAAGACGCCTGGGTGTTTGGGGGAACCGACTGCGAATCACTCTCGGCCGTCATCGTGGTCGACGCGGCGAACACCGGCCACTGGGCCGACGCCCGCCGGGTGAGCTACACGACCTTCGGCGACCTGTCGCAGCAGTCCGAGGTCTACAAGCTCATAGAGCAGGAGATTGCGCTTGTCAACAAAGTGCTACCCGAAACACGTCGGATCGCTCGCTTCGTGAACCTGCACAAGGAGTTCGATCCCGACGAGACCGAGCTAACCCGCAATCGCAAGTTGCGCAGGCTCACGCTCGCGGACAGGTACAGGGACTTGGTGAGGGGTCTCGCCGAGGGCAGATCCGATGTCGAAGTCGAGACCGAGATCACCTACCAGGACGGACGCGTGGGAACGCTCACAACGACCGTGAAGATCGCTACCATCGGGCAGGGTGAGGGATGAGCTACTTCTTCCAGATGGTCATCACCGGATTGTCGCTGGGCATGATGTATGCCCTGATCGCCGTGGGCTTCGTGATCATCTTCAAATGTTCACAGGCGTTCAATATCGCTTCGGGCCAGATCGTGATGCTGGGGGGTTACCTTGGCTACACGTTCCTGATCCCCTTGAACCTGCCCGTGTGGGCGGCGGTTATCTGCGCCATCGTCGTCGCGGCGCTCATGGGGCTGGTCATCGAGCGGCTGGCCCTGCGACCACTGCTGGGACAGCCCGCCCTCGCGATCGTCATGATGACCATCGCGCTGGCAGGCGTAATGGACGGCATCGCCATCATGGGCTGGGGTGGCGAGTATCAGACCTACCACTCATCGCTGCCCGAAATCAGCGTGCAGATGGGGTCAGTGTCGATCCCTCCGTCGTCGATGCTGGGTCTCATCGTCTCGCTCTTCTTCGTGATCATCTTGGTGGTGGTGTTCCGCTTCACCAAGATCGGCCTCGCGATGCGCGCCACGGCTGAAGATGAACAGGTGACCCGTAGTCTCGGCATCCGGGCCACGATGGTATACATGCTCGTGTGGGTCATCGCCTGCATCGTGGGCGTGCTTGCCGGAGTGCTGCTCGGTGGCGTTTCGGGTGTGTCGCCGCCTCTCTCCGAGATAGGTCTCAAGGCGCTTGCCGTTGTCATTCTGGGCGGACTCGACTCCATTGGTGGCGCCATCGTCGGAGGCGTCATCCTCGGCATCCTCGAGAACCTGGCTCAAGGCTACCTCGATCCGCTGATGCCCTCGGGTGGAGGCCTGGCAAACGTGTTCCCCTTCATTATCATGCTCGTGGTGCTGATCTTCATGCCCCACGGACTGTTCGGCCTGAAGCGGATTGAGAGGGTGTAGGCGATGAGGCTACCAAGCGGCACCTTCGCGCAGACATATGGCCAGGACATGGGCCTGGTACGTACCAAGTCGAACTGGATAGGGCTGGTGGTGCTTGCGGCCTTCCTGTTCACCATCCCACAGTGGGCGTCACCCTCGTTCCTGACGTTGACGACCGTCATGTGCATGACGATCATCGCCGCCCACGGTCTGAACATCCTCACCGGCAACTGCGGTCTGGTCTCCATGGGACACTCGGGCTTCATGATGGTCGGCGGCTACGCCATGGCCATCCTCTGCACCCGGTGGAACATCCCGTTCCTACCCGGGATCATCCTGTCGGGCCTGATCGCCGGCGTGATCGGCATCATCTTCGGCCTGCCATCGCTCCGAATCAAAGGCTTCTATCTCATCATGGCGACCGTGGCCGCCTATTTCATCATCCACTGGCTGATTCTCCAATTCCGCGGTGTCACTGGTGCGACCGAGGGCATTTCCCTGCCCATCCCCGACCTGTTCGGATGGTCGCTTCGACCAAAGGCGCGCTACTACTACATGGTTCTCGTGCTTGCCATCATTGCCACCGTGGTCGCGAAGAACATCCTGCGCACTCGCGCCGGCCGTGCCTTCGTAGCTATCCGCGACAACGACCTGGCGGCCGAGGTCATGGGCGTCAATCTGTTCTCGTACAAACTGCAGGCGTTCTTCATCGGCAACGTCTTCGCCGGCGTAGCCGGGGCGCTTTCCGCGCAGTACTATATGTTCTGCAACGTCGAGCAGTTCCCGTTCTTCGACTCGGTTTGGTTGCTGGGCATGCTGATCGTCGGCGGCATGGGGAGCACCTCGGGAGTAATCTATGGCGTGATCGCCATCAAGTTGCTGCAACAGGTTGCGATCAAGATCGGCCCGTCACTGGCCACCATAGTGAACCCGCAGGCCGCCGTAGGCCTGAGCCTCATCCTGCCGAGCGTCGCGATCATTCTCTTCCTGATTTTCGCGCCGCATGGAATAAGCCACATATGGGAGCGCGTCAGGAACTATTACCAACTCTGGCCGTTCTAGCAAGCAACCGTCGTCAGTTAGCCGCGTAGCCACGTTGACCACATCGCGCTCCCGCGTTTGCGGGAGCGACACCAGAGGTATCAAACTGCGGACTGATAGGAGGGGTATTCGGCAAAGGGCAAGGATCTTGGCACTTCAACCGGGGATACTATGTGAGAGGGGTTGAACATGAAGAAGCTTTGGTTCCTGAGTCTTCTAGTAATTGTCCTGTTGGCGCTGCCCGTACTGGCGGCCTGCGGGACCGACGCGACCGAATCCAGCACGACCGCTCCTCCTGAGACCACCGCGACGACCACTCCTCCGACCACCACGGGCGGCGGCACTCCCGACACCACGGCTGCGACCACGCCGCCGACCACCGTCGGCGAGCCGATGACCCTGTACGTCGGCGGCACCTTCGCCCTCACCGGCGCCTACGCCGAGGACTGCGCGGCCGTTCTCGCCGGCATGGAGGACTACGTCAAGTACGTCAACGACAACAAGATCATCGCCCCGTGGTACAC
>JAKAHF010000288.1 GCA_021815245.1 Actinomycetes bacterium | reverse complement strand
GAGTGATGGTCGCCGATTCTTTGTATTCGAGCCCATCGGGCAGCTTCGCGTCGAAGAGATGGAGCTTGCTGTAGCGGGCGATCTGCGCGCCGGTGCGGTCGAAGACGAGACTGGTGTTGAATATGCGGTCGCCCCGACGCTCGGCGAAGCTGCCGCAATGCAGAAAGATGCCGTGCTCGCGCGCTGTGCGACTCGCCCACTCGCTCGCAGGACCGGCGAGGGGCTCGGCGGCCTCGGTGTATGCATCGTCGAGACCGTGAAAATTGAACATCTCGGGCAGGACGACGAGATCACAGCCCTGCGACGCCAGACGATCCACAGCCTCGGCCGCGGCGGCTACATTCGCCGCCTTGTTCTGCCGCGAGCAGAGTTGGGCAAGACCGAGCTTCATCAGTCGTTCTCGAGGTACTCCAAAGCCATGTGTCTGAGCAGTTCGGCGTTCTGGCTGCAGCGGTCGGCGATGCTCTCCAGCCTCTCGATGATGGCTTTGAGCTGATGGAAGGTCTTGTAGTCGATGTCCATCTCGAACATCAGCTTGTAGATCTCGGCGAAGATGTCGTCTGCCCGGCTTTCGATCTTGTCGACCACGCCCGCCAGTTTGATGGCCTCGCGCAGATCCTTGTTCATCGCGACCACAGCGTCGCGGAGCGCTACCACGCAGTCAAGGTCGACCGCGGCCATGCGCACGAGCAACTCGCTGGCTTGCTTTGGCAGGTCGAGCTTGCGCATCGAGATGCGGTCGGCAGCCCCCGTCGCCAGGTTGGCGATGTTGTCCATGGAGCCCACCAATCGGGCCAAGTCGGCCCTGTGCATCGGAAAGACTCCTCCGAGCGAGACCTGGTCGAGAATGGCTTCTTTGCTGTCGTCGGCCGAGCTTTCTAGCTGGTCGAGTTCCTCGGCCGCCTGCGCCAGCTCGTCATATCGCTGAGCGGCGAACTGACCTACTACATCCTGCAGCTTCTCGACTATGACAACCACTTGGTCGATGAAGGTCGCCAGACGCGCGAGAACCTGCTCTTCGCGTTCTTTGCCCATGGCATCGATGACGCCTTCGAGAGTCGTCTCGCCGCCGAACGTCCGCCTGATCTTGTCTAGCCGCGACGGGGCCATGTCGTCCCCCTACCTAACCTTGCCAGCAGGTAATAAAAAACGGCGGCCACGATGGCGAAACTCGGCAAGGTGACCACCCAGCTAAGCATGATAGCACCAAAGACTTCAGTGGCCAGCGCAGGCCGCGCGCGGCATTGTTCAGGCGCTCACGAGACCTCGGAGAGCGACGCCCGCTACTCGTTCTCCAAGTACTCGAGAGCCGTATGCCTCAGCAACTCAGCGTTCTCGGCACACCGGTCGGCCAGCCGCTCCAAGCGTTCGATGATCGCCTTGATGAGATGGAAGGTGCGATAGTCGGTCTCGAGCTCGAACATGGCCCTGTAGAGCTCGCCATACACCTCGTCGGCTCTGCTCTCGATCCTATCCACCTTACGGGCTAGGTCGATCGCCTCGCGCAGATCGTAGCCGAAGGCAATCACGGCATTGCGGAGCATGTCGGTCGCGTCGAGATCGATGCGGGCCAACTGGACGATCAACTCGTTCATCTTGGGCGAAAGCGTGAGCTTGCGCATGGAGAGCCGATCGGCGGTGCCGGTGGCGAGGTTTGCGATGGCATCCATAGAAGCTACCAAGCGAGCCAGATCTGCCCTGGCCATGGGGAAAATGGTGCCCTGGGCCAGGCGGTCGAGAATGGCCTCTTTGGTGTCGTCGGCGGCACTTTCCATTTGATCGAGCTCGAGAGCCGCTTGCGCGAGCTCGTCGTAACGATCATCGGCGAATCGCTCGACCACGTCTCGCATCTTCGAGACGATGACCACGACCTGTCCGGCGAATTGGGCTATGCGGCCGAGGACCTGCTCCTCACCCTGCGTCCTCAGCTGTTTTCTTGTCTTGCGTGCCATGACATCCCCTACATTACCAATTCGAGAAGGTAATACCAGATGGCCGCCACGATCGCGCAGAATGGAAGTGTCACCACCCAGGCCAAAAGGATAGCGCGAAAGACCCTCCAACTGACGCCGCCGAGACGGCTGGCCAGCCCGGTGCCGGTGACAGCCGACGTGACAATGTGAGTCGTCGACACGGGGAGCCCAAGGAACGAGGCGATCTGGATGATGATGGCGCCCCCCGCTTCGGCACTGAAGCCGTTGATGGGATGCAGCTCGCAGATCTTCTCGCCAAGTGTGCGGATCAGGCGGAAGGACCGCACCGATAGGTACGTACCGACGGCCATAGCCGCGGCCGAGCTGAGAATGACCCACAGAGGCAGCCCCAGGCTGAAGTCGTTGGCCTTCAGGTAGTCGTCGACACCGAGTCCTTGCTGTGCAGCCAAGAAGATGACGATTATGCCCATCACCTTCGTCGCGTCGTTGGAGCCGTGGCTGAACGACACCCAGCTCGACGAGACGATCTGCATGTGCTTGTAGAAGCGGTCGGCAGCGGCCATGCTCATGCGTCGCTTCGCAAAGAAGAACCGGCTGATGCGCATGACGATGTAGCCCGTGGCAATGCCCAGGAATGGAGAGACGAAAAGAGCGGCGAAGATCAGGACCAGCTTGTGCCACTTGATGCCATCGGGACCGAGCGCAGCCAAGCCCGCACCCACAAGGCCGCCGACCAGGGCATGCGACGAGCTGACCGGAAGAGCCCAGATCCAGGTGACCACCTCCCAGACACACGCCCCCAGGAGGGCCGCGATGACAAGTTGGGCCGAGGCGTGGCTCGCTTCGATCACGCCTCCGATAGTCTCGGCCACTGCCACGCCCATCACCAAAGGGGCTACGAAGTTGAAGAGGGCCGAGAGGGCAATGGCGGTGCGCGGCTTGAGAGCCTTGGTGTAGATGACGGTGGAGACGGCGTTACAGCCGTCGTGGAACCCGTTCAGCAGGCCGAAGATCAACGCAACCGCGCTGACGGCGACTAGCAACGATGCGCCGCCGCTCAAGCGAACACCTCAGCCTGCCCCTGAGGGCCGTCGGGGCGCAGGCTGCTTGGGCGCCGGGCTGCCGGTCGTATCGTGAGATCCATATGCGCGAAGACTAGAGGTTGGTCAGTAAGGGCGTGATAAGGCCGCACGCCGGTCATTGAGCGGGATTCACCAAGCTCCAGAGATCGGCCTCAACCCGCAGGAGCCGTTCCACAGAACCATCTATGACGGCACCGGCCGGCAGGACTGAGACGGTCATGAGAGCGAGAAGGCGGCCCAGGGCAGCCGGCTTCATTGGGCCGGCTGCGCGAAAGCCCACAATTCGGCCTCTACCGCCATGAGCGCATCCACAGGAGGAGTGAGGGCGGCGTTCGCCCCGTCGACGGTGGCCGTGTCGGCCAGAGAATCAATGGCGTTCTCAACGTCGGCCCAGACCTTCTCACCCATCTCCTGATCGGGCCAATCCATGCGCTTTGCAGCCGAGAGCACCGCTTCCCACTTCGCCTTGATGTCGGCCTTCGCCCCTTTGATCTCCGCAGAAACGGTCGCATCCGACCCCGCCGCCAGGGCTTGTGTCAGGGCGCCCGCTGACAGCTCGAACTCCGTCAGGGCCGCCGTCAGGGCCGCCTTTGCCTGAGGACTCGTGTCGCCGCCACCACAGCCGGCGGCCACTACGCCGATCGTGGCCAGAATGGCGATCAGCGCCAACACAACAAGGGTCTTTGCTTTCACGGATACGTCCTCCGTTTGGGTGTCATCTTCAAGAACCGCGTGTTCGTAGACACGCGCGGGGCGCGCAAGCGTGACATCACCTGCGCGCCCCCAGCGTCAACATGTCTACTTCGCGTCGCCTGCCAGTTTGCGCAGGTTGGCCGATTCGGTCGTCAGCGCGGTCACGGCGCTCATGATCTTGAGCCCTTCCTGCATAAGAGGCTGGGTCTCGTCCATATTGTCGATCGCGGTGGAGACGCCCGTCCAAGCGTCCTTCGCGGCCTGCACATCGGCTCCGTCGACGGCTTCAGCCGCGGTGATCACCGCTTGCCAGTCGCCTTCGAACTGCGCCTTGGCGGCCTTGACATCAGCCACCGTGCCGCCGGCCGTGAACTGAGTGGTCAGCGCAGAGATGTCGGCATCGACCTTGTCGAGAGCCGCGCGCAATTCATCCTTGGCTGCCTGATTGCCACCACAGCCCACAGCGATGAACGCCGTCACGACGAGGACCACTGCAAGCCCTATGAACAACGCCTTCTTTGCTCCCACCACTTCCTCCTTGTCATATGACGAACACTCGACAATGGTACCGTCTCAGGGTTTGAAAAGCACGGACACACGCGCTTCTACAACGCGATCCGCTACACATGAAAGAGGCCCCAGCCGCGATGCGACTGGGGCCTCTTTGGCAACATTGGCCAGAAGAGCTACTTCTTGGTGGTGTCGCGGTTGACGGTACCTTCCCAGGTGTCGACCTTCTTCTGCTTCTTGTCGGCTTCGG
>JAKAHF010000287.1 GCA_021815245.1 Actinomycetes bacterium | reverse complement strand
CGTGGGTGATTCCACGATGATAAGTCCGGTGCCGCCGCGAGCCATGCCCTCGTAGAAGGCGAGCACTTCCTGCGGCATGACGGTGTTGTCCTCGTGCCACATCATCACGCCCGCGCCGGTCTTGATGACCCGGTTGCGGGTGGTCACGTTCCCGATCTTGCCGGGAGAGAGGAGTCGTTCGTAAGAGTCGGTCATCGTATCAATGATCCTTTCCTGCGCCGGAATAATGTGCGTCGACCTCCGGTGGAGATGACTCCCAGAAGAACCGGATGGTCTTGATCTTCAACTGGTTGTTCTCATCGATCATGAGCTCGTACAGGGGCAGGTAGTGCTTCTGAAGGAGCGGCAGGTCGGTATTGGCGTCGTAGATGGTTGCCTTGAGGAACGCCGTCGCGGTTAGGCGCCTCTCGTCGACGAAGATGTCGAGCACCTCGAACTGCTCGTAGTCGTCGGGATGCCCGGTTAGCATAGCGTAGAAGCTCTCCCGCGAGGTGTGGCCGGCCTCCGGGCCACCGAAGAGGTACATGTAAGGCATGAACCTCAGGTCGGGGTCGAAGAACTTGTCCATCGCGTGGACGGTGTCCTCGTACTGCGCGTGCAGGTTGTACGTCTCGAAGTACTCCCTCATCCACTGCGCGATGGTGTCGTACGTGGCGTCCACCTTCCATATCCTCCGTTCTTCGGTCGGCCTTCAGTTGCAGGCGTAGGCTGCTGATCGGCAGCCTACTCACGTCACCGTGCGGGCGGTTCGGCCCGCTTCCAGTCACGTTCGAACACGTCGTCGATCTCGAGCGCTCCCGCCGGGAGGATCTCCCAGAAGAAGTCGAGCCGCTCGATCTTCGGTTTGCCTTCCTCCATGATGAGCGGATAGCGCGCGAGGTAGCGCTTCGTTAGCAAGATCTGCTGCGTGTCGCGGTCGATGAGGTCGGTCTTGATCTGGGCCACGAAAGCCTGCCGGGCTTCGTCGATGACCAGATCTTCAGGAGTGAGCCGCTCGATGCCCGAGGGATGCGACAGGAGCACCTTGTACCAATTGTCGCGTCCCTCGACCTTACCCACGTAGGCGATGTAGGGGTTGAAGACGAAGTCCTTGGCGAAGTACTGGTCCATGCGGTGGATCTCATTGGGATCCTGGCCATATGTGTTGAAAGCCTCGAAGTACTCGTTGATCCAGTCAGCGATCTCTTGGCGGGTCATTGCCATGTTCTCTCCCCTCGCGGATGCCCGAATGAGTCTACTGCCGCCCCTCGATGATCTCCTGGTGGCCGCCCGGGTCGGCCTCGGCCAGACTGCCCGCCCCGATCATTACGGTCATCTCCAGGTGGGGCCGGGTGAAGCTCCTCCAGGTCAGCGGGCCGTGTTTCATGCCCTTGGGCACGAACACGGTCGAGGTCTTGTTGATGATGAGAGGCTTGCCATCGAGCATGAACTCGATCTCACCGCCCAGATCTTCGCCGTCTTCGGGGTTGGTGCCGATGTGCATGACGATCTCATCATAGTTGTGCGTGTGCTCGAAGATGTGCGGATTGGGATCGGGCATGCCCAGGATCCAGCCGCACTCCACGTAGTGGTCGCTGCCCGGCACCAGGTTGTTGCTGAGCATGGTCATGGCTGGGATGCGGCCCGCCACCTCGAACGCCGGCACGACCTCATAGGCCGGGCTGCTCACGAAGTACTTCTGCTTGTCGTCGTGCGACATGCTCACTCCTCGTCGGTCGGCGTCACCTTCGCCCGCCGACCGGCTGCTCGGAGCGCGCCGGTAGCGGGACCACGTACTTCTGCATCAACCTCAGCGCCTTGGCGGGCTCGCTCTGCGCGAGGAGTCCCAATGCGAAGAGGATGTAGTGCTTGTCAAGAAGCAGGTTCGGATTCTTCGGCTTGAGCAGCATGGGTATCTCGGTCTCGAACAGAGCGCCTTCGAGCACCGTCCTCGGGTCGGCCGAGAACGAGATGGGTCCGCCGGCCCCTACCACCCAGGGCACTTCGGTGAGGTCCTTGCCTCGCTGCACCTCGACCTCGCCATTGGTGGTCACGATCGATTTCAGAGAGCCGACATGACGGTTGACGGCCGACCGAACAGCGACCCTCGACAAAAGGAGGTGGCACTCGGTCTGCTCGTCGCCCTCGGGCACGCTGTTGGCCAGACACATCGCCTCGACGGCGGCCTCGAAGCCGTCGGGCACCCGCTCCATCTCAGCTATCGACTTCAGGGTGTCAAGGTTGTGAAAGAGGCCCAGGTCACCCTCTACCGTTCGTTTGGCGTAGGGTTCTGGGAGCCCGACGAAGCGCACCGCCGAGTTGGTGGGCGCGCCTTTGGCCACCGAATACACGTCGGTCGTCGCCCCGCCCACGTCCACCAGCAGCAGTTCGCCGATGCCCGCCTGGCCGGCTCCACCCCCGGCCAGAAGCATCGCCGCTTCGAGCACCGCGGCAGGGGTCGGCATGATGACGTCGGCGATCATGCCGCGGGCCTTGCCGATGCCCTTGGCCTCAGTGATGCGGTTGAGAAAGAGGTCGCGGATCTTGGCGTTGGCCGCGTCGACCTCGAGCACCCCGATCTCGGGCATCACGTTGGCAGTGTAGATGACGTTCTTGCCCGATCCGGCCAACAGGTCTTCGACATCGTCGTAGGCCGACTTGTTGCCCGCAACGATGATGTTGGTCACACCGGGGCACCCGGCCAGCATGGCGGCGTTGTGCGTGATGACCTTCTTGTTGCCGCCATCGGTGCCGCCTGTGAGTAACACGATGTCGGGAGCGATCTCGGCGATCTCGCGGAGTTCCGAGGTCGTGAGCTCGAACGAGAACGATCCCACGATCTTTGCCCCGGCTCCCAGAGCGGCCCGGCGTCCCGCCTCGGTGGTGTATTCGGGCACCAGGCCCACGCAGACGACCCGCAGCCCGCCGGCAGCGCTGCTGCAGGCAACGGTCTGATGCCGAACGGCATCAGTGGTGTCGACGGTCTGCGAGAGCAGCGCGAAAGCCTGCTCGAGACCGATGGTGATGTCGCGGTCGACCGTCGACGGCACCTGCACTCGGGCCAGCAACTCTTCAGCCTCGAGATCGAAGGCTACGAGCTTGGTGAATGTGCTGCCGAAATCGGCGAAGAGTCTGACGCCTGCCACGACGGTCGGCCTGCCCGCTGTGCCGCGACCCGGTCGCTACGGCCGCTCGGCGTGCTTGCGGCCGAGGTCGGCCTTGAGGTCTGCGATGCCCACACGTATGTCGGTCTCGGGCGGGTAGACGCGGTCGAACCCCATGCGTTTGAACTTGGCCTCGTCGTCGGCGAAATTGCGGCGCGACACGCCGAGGATGCCCCCGACGTACAGCAGGATGTCTCCTAGTCCGGCCTCGGTGCACTTGTCGCGAAAACCTTCGAGGTCCAACTCGGCCATGCCGTAGAGCGAGCTGATCATCATCGCGTCGGCGGCCGTCTCCTGAGCCGCCATGATGAACTCCTCGGCGGGGGTCTGCGCACCGAGTTCCACTACCTTGAAGCCCGCTTCACGCAACGCCCTCGAGATCACCTTCGTACCGATGACGTGAGCATCGACCCCGATAGTGCCGGTGATGACGGTGCCCAGGTGGTCCTCCATTGTTCCCCTCTCCTACGTTCGATTGCGGTCTATACGGCGACCTCGCAGCGCAGCCCACGAGACTCGACGATCTTGCGCGCCGCGTCCATGAACTCCGGCGATGGGGTCTCAGCGGCCGCCAGTTCGTAGTCGAGCCCCAGCATGTCGTACTTCTGCTGACCATACCGGTGGTAGGGCAGCAGATGCACGGTGGTGCCGGGCGCGTACATGGCGACCATCTCAGCGATGTCGGAGATGGCGTCGGCGGTATCGTTGAAGCCGGGGATGACAGGCACGCGCACGGTCACCGGCACGCCGCTCGACGCGACGACTTGAAAGTTGCGAAGGATGTTCTCGTTGGTACGCCCGGTCTCGGCGCGATGGATCTTCGGGTCGATGTGCTTGATGTCGAAGTAGAACAGCTCGACGTAGGGTATGAGGCGTTTGAGCTTCTCGGTGTCGCCCTGGCCCGAAGTGTCGACCACGGTGTGCAGGCCGGCGTCGCGTACCCTCTTGAGGATCTCGAGAGCAAAGTCGGCCTGGCTCAGCACTTCGCCGCCCGAGAGCGTCACGCCGCCGCCTGAATCCTCGTAGAAGTCGCGGTCGCGGAGCACCAGGGCCATGACCTCATCGACCGTCATCTCCTTGCCCGATATGCGCATGGCATCGTGCGGGCAGGCCTCGACACAGTCGCCGCACGCGTTGCATATGTCGCGGTCGATGACGACGCCGTTAGGTCCCACCGAGATGGCGCCCAGCGTGCACGCCGGCACGCAGCGATAGCAGCGCTTGCAGATGGTGTCGCGATGCAGAAGTTCGGGCTGGAGGTTCTGCGACTCGGGGTTGGAGCACCACACGCAGCTCAGCGGACAGCCCTTGAAGAAGACCGTAGTGCGGATGCCCGG
>JAKAHF010000286.1 GCA_021815245.1 Actinomycetes bacterium | reverse complement strand
AGCATCCTCGCCAGGCCATGGCGGTGCACGTCACCTTCATCGAGCCCGACGACCCGACCGAGCGGGCCATCACCCGCAGCTTGCATGGGCAGCGCGAGAGCATGGCGGATGAAGGCGTCGACTGGATGGCCCGGCGCATCCCCGGCGACCTCACCCCATTCGTGCCCTTCGCCAAGGAGGACAAGAAGCGGATCTGGGTGGAGCGGGTGAAGGCCCTGCGCCTGGAGGAGCATCTTTCCCAGCGAGCGATACGCGACCGCCTGGGGGGTAGCCTGCGCGACGTCAACGGCGTTTGCCAGGCCATAGGGTCCGCCACCAGCGGAGAAAGTCCGCTGTAGGGGTTGACAATGGCGTGTTACCAGAAGTAGACTCAAAAACGTACATTCCAGAAGTGCACCCAAGGCCCGCTCACCCCGGGCCTTCTTCTTTACCCGGAGGGTATCCATGCCGCTCAGCACCGCGAAGCTGCTTGAACTCGAAAAGCGCCGCGGCGAAGTGGCGCGCTTGCTCCTAACCGAGCCGGGCATCCGGAAGACTGAGATCGCCCGGCGAGCGGGTGTAAGCCCGGCCCAGATCACCCGGGATGTCAAGCACCTCCGCGACGAGTGGCGGGGGAAGCGCGAGGCCGACTTCGAAGAGGTGCAGGCTGAGCACATCGCCCGCCTCGAGGCCTTGCTCCTCGAGGCCTGGGATGCCTACCGCGCCTCGAGGGAGCCGCGCAAGATCCGCACCAAGACCGTGAACGCCGCCGGCGAGGTGACGACCACGCTTCGCACCGAAACCCACGCCCCGAGCGCGGCGCTCATCGGCGAGATCCGGTCTGTCCTCATCGAGCTTGCCAAGGTGCGGGATCTGTACGCTCCCATCAAGCAGGATGTGACGATCCATGACTTCAGCAACCTCACCGACGAAGAGCTCGAAGCCGAGATCATCCGAGAGGCAGAGCGCATTACTAGCGGAGCGTCGGCGTAGGGACGCGGCCAAGGCGGAGGCCCTGGAGCGGCGCGAGCGGCTGGCGCGCTACTGGAACGACCCGGCCGGATTCGTCCGCGACTGCTTCTTCTGGCCCATCGACAAGGGGCCGGCGGCCTAACAAGAGGGGATCCTCGACGACCTGGTGAAGCACAAGCGCGTCGCGGTGCGCGGGCCTCACGGCCTGGGCAAGACCGCCGTCGCTTCCTGGATCGTGCTGTGGTTCGCGCTCACGCGGGACGGCCTGGACTGGAAGGTGATCACCACCGCCTCGGTCTGGCGCCAGCTCGACGTGTACCTCTGGCCGGAGATCCACAAGTGGGCCCGGCAGATCAAGTGGGACGTGATCGGCCGTCAGCCTTTCACTGAGGGCGAGCTCCTGGTTATGAACCTGAAGCTCGCGACCGGGGCGGCCTCAGCGGTGGCATCAGACAAGGCGTCGCTCATCGAAGGCGCCCACGCCGACCACATCCTCTACCTGTTCGACGAATCGAAGGCCATCCCGGACGCCATCTTCGACGCAGCTGAGGGCGCCTTCGCCGGCGCCGGGGAGGACTCGGAGCTCGAGGCCTTCGCCGTGGCGGTGTCGACACCCGGCGAGCCGATCGGGCGCTTCTACGACATCCACAAGCGCAAGGCCGGCTTTGAGGACTGGCACACAAGGCACGTGACCCGCGAGGAAGCGATCGCGGCGGGACGCATGAGCGCACAGTGGGCCGAGCAACGTCAGGCCCAGTGGGGCGCGAAGTCGGCCGTGTACATCAACCGCGTCGAGGGCAACTTCGCGAGCTCCGACGAGGACTCGGTCATCCCGCTCGCCTGGGTGGAGCTTGCTCAGCAGCGCTGGCTTGACGGGCGGGGTCAGAGGCTTCCCGGCTTCACCTGCGCCGGCGTCGACGTGGCCCGCAGCGGCTCGGACAAGACGGTCATCGCACTGCGCTATGAATGGCGCCTCGAGGAGCTCCGCTACACCGAGCTCGAGGACACGATGGAGACGACCGGGAAGGTGGCCGGCGTTCTCGGTCGTTCGAGCGGGTATGCCGTAGTCGACGTCATCGGCATCGGCGCCGGCGTGGTCGACCGTCTGCGCGAGCTCGGACATGCGGTGGTCCCCTTCAATGCGGGATCTGGCACCGATCGCCTGGACTCCTCCGGGGAGCTGGGATTTGTGAACAAGCGCTCCGCGGCCTGGTGGGCCATGCGCGAGATGCTCGACCCGACCAACAAGTACCCGATAGCGCTCCCCCCGGACGACCTTCTCACCGGAGACCTCACCGCCCCCAAGTGGCGCGTGACCAGTGGGGGCCGAATCCAGGTCGAATCGAAAGACGAGATACGCAAGCGCCTGGGCCGTTCAACCGACTCGGCCGACGCTGTGATCCAAGCATTCTGGACGCCGGAGTTCGAGCCCGAGGACGAGCTCGTCGTCTACGAGGACCGCGTGACCATCAGCAGGTACTGAGGAGGACCCCCTATGCCTGACCACATCATCGCCGGGGACGTCGTGAACGACGCCAATCCGCTGCCCGCGTCGCTTACCGCGACCAACATCACCGCGCTGCAGACAGCCCTCAATGAGCTGTCGATCGATCTCGACGCGGACACGCTGGCTGCGCTCGCCGTGGCCCTTGCGAACCTGGGTGTCGACCTCTCGACGTCCGACATCAACCAACTCGCCACGGCCATCCGGGCGCCCTACACCTTAGTGGTCTGCGGCGAGCTGGCTGGCAGCGTAGCCGCGGCCCAGGGCCCGAATGTGGCCTGCGCGTACGTCGTCGTCAAGGCGCTCGTCTCCAACGTGGGCAACGTCTACGTGGGCGTCGGCAACACCATCACCAAGCCGGACGGAGCCACCGACACGACGACCGGCATCGAGCTGTGCCCGGGTGACGTGCACCTGTTCGAGGTTTCGAACCTCAATCTTCTCTGGCGCATCTGTGATAACGCCGGGGACGATCTCACCTACTTCGCCCACGTGAGCTGATGGGCCTGCTCGAACGCATAGGGCTTCGCGAGTCCAAGCCGGCCAGCGACGGTCGTGAGACGCTCCTCCAAGAGCGGGCCGCCCTCATGGCGACGGCCGTCGACCTCGAGGAACGCCTGGCCGAACTGGAGCTGGCGCTCGAGGACGTGGGCTGGATCAAGCTGAGCCACGAGGCCAGCCGTGAGTTCAGCCGCGACGGTTTACGCCGCATCGCCGCCCTCTCGCGCCTCTACTTCCTCAAGAACCCGCTCGTCAACCGGGCGGTGAGTCTCCAGGCCATGTACGTCTGGGGCCAAGGCGTCTCCATCTCGGCGAAGCACCCGGACGTGGACGCTGTCGTGCAGAAGTTCCTCGACGACCAGAAGAACCAGGCCGAGCTCACGAGCCACCAGGCCCGCACCATGAAGGAGCAGGATCTGCAGGTCGAGGGCAACCTCTTCTTCGTGTTGTTCGCGAACGCCTTCACCGGCCGGGTGAGGGTGCGCACCCTCCCGTGCGACGAGGTCGACGACATCGTCACGAACCCCGAGGATCGCAAGGAGCCCTGGTACTACAAGCGCAGCTCCCATTCTGCGTCTGTCGACCCCCTGGGCTTCTCGATCGGCGGCGCCGCGCAGAGGATCGTCTATCACCCGGACTGGCGGTATCATCCCCAGGCGCGGCCCGACGTGGCTCCGGACGGGAATGAGATCCGCTGGGACGAGCCGGTCTATCACGTCAAGGTGGGCGGCCTCTCAGACATGCGTTTCGGCGTGCCCGAGACCTACAGCGGCCTCGACTGGGCCCGGGCCTACAAGGAGTTCCTGGAGGACTGGGCGACCATCGTCCGGGCTTACTCGCGCTTCGCCTTCAACCTGACAACCAAGGGCGGCAAGCGAGGACTCGCCGCAGCGAAAACCAAGCTGGGGACCACGCTCGGCACCGACGCAGCCGAGACCAACCCCCCGCCTGTCACCGGCGCCATCTTCGCGCATCCGGACGGCTCCAAGGGACTCGAGCCCATCCGCACGGCGGGTGCCACCACCAAGGCCGAAGACGGCCGGCGCATGCTCCTCATGGTGGCCGCCGCCACAGGCCTCCCGGAGACCTTCTTCGGCGACGTCTCCGTGGGGACGCTCGCGACAGCCACCTCGCTCGATCGCCCGACCGAACTCAAGTTCAAGGACCGCCAGACACTCTGGGCGGGCATCTTTGGCCACCTGCTCAACTACGCCATCGACCGGGCCGCCACCGCGCCGCTCGGCAAGATCAGCGGCACCTGGACTCTGAACGACGAACGCGACGAGCGCTACGTGGAGCTCGAGACCGACCCGGAGACCGGTGAGCCCATTGACCGGCACATCGACATCGACTTCCCGAGCATCCTCGAGCACGACAAGGCGGTGGACATCGAGGCTATCGTCCAGGCGGCTCCGTTCGTCAACGATCCCAAGACTATCGCCCGCCTGCTCCTCACCGCCCTGGGCGAGGACGACATCGACGACCTGCTGGACCAGATATTCCCGGAGGACGAGGAGCCGGCCACC
>JAKAHF010000285.1 GCA_021815245.1 Actinomycetes bacterium | reverse complement strand
CACACCGACATCCCGGTCGGCGTCGGATACGCCACGTACACGTTGCGGTCGCAGAACGACCTACCCGATTCGCGGTCGACGATGTGCAGCACGATCACCCAAAGACCTTTGGCGTCGATCTCCTCCTGGCTGAAGCCGGCGGTGCTCGGTTCGTCGAACGTGATGGCGATCTTGAGCATCTCACCCGGGCCGATCCACTCGTCGACTATGCCGGTCGTGCCGACATACCGGTACTTCATGTCGGGATGATCGCGGTTGTCGGGTTCGCGCCGGGCCGCGTGATGGTCCATGGGGTGCCAGACCTGGTAGCGCTCGTCCTCGTACTCCATCCAGCCGAACCACCACTCGAACATCTCTTTCGTGCAGCCCGGGCAGTCGATTGCGTTGGCAAGCATGATCTGCCCGGCTTCAGTTCGAGCCAGACCATACTCGAGCAGGCAGGGCTCGTTTTCGAGCAGCTCCACCGGATGATCGGGGTTCAGCGCATAGCGGGAGTCGTGCATGGGCTTGACCAGACCCTCAAGCTGACCGAGCGTCAGCGGCGGCATGATCTTCGTCCAGTACTTCTCCAGAAACGGTTCTTTCACACCCGGCTCCTTACGACTCGTACTGCATCGGCTGAACCTTGGCCGTGACCGGGATGTCGGTGTGGTTGACGTTACTCACCATGACCGGCTCGAATCCGAACTTGGTGCCCTTGATCCACTGGGCGCCACCGACCGCGCACTTGTAGACGTTCTCGACCGGGTGCTGGCTCTTCATGAGATCGGTCATGTCGACCGGAGCCGTGAAGTCGATCGTGCCCATGCAGGTATTGAGCTTGGTGGTCTTGACCTGGGCGATGACGTCTTCTTTGTCATCGACGTTCTTGACACGCTTGAATACGTCCACCGCCCATTCGAACTTGGCGTACTGGCCGATCGGGGCGGTCCACTGCTCGTTGGTGAAGGCCATGTAGTCCTCGGCCAGCTCCTGGCAGGTCTTGCCGGTGATCGAATCCTTGTAGGGCCATCCGGCCTGCCACACACCCTCGACCGTGGCGTTGTAGGCGATGGCGCCGATGGCATCGAGCGTCTGCGGGAAGAGCAGGGCCTTGCCGATGGTGACCACCTTGGGATGGTAGCCCTGCTGCACGGCCTGCTTCCAGAAGTTGGTGAAGTCGGGCGTGATAAGCGTGCCGCAGCAGATCTCGCAGCCGTTCTTCTTGAACTCGGCGATGTACTGGGTGAAGTCGTCGGTGCCGACGTTGTACAGACCGGGCATGGTGTAGGTGTAACCCGCGCCCTGCACGGCCGGGGGTAGACCGGTGTTCATGTCGGTCCAGGCGTGGCCGTAGCCGTCGTTGGCGAAGATGAAGCCGACCTTCTTGTTGGTCTCGACCTGCATCCACATGGCCACGAAGTTGCTGACGATATCCTCGAGGCCGAGAGCGTGGGTGTAGGCCCACTTGAACGGCACCGGGTTGGCGGGGTCCTTCTGGCGGCCGAAGAAGAATGGCTGCCAGGGCACGAAGTTCGAGATGCACGGGGTGGCAAGGGCCTCGGCCTGGTCGGCCACCGGGTTGACCGTCTCGGGGCTGCCCGAGACCAGCAACATGTCGACCTTGCTGTTGCTCACCAGATCGCCGGCGACGGCCGCCGCGCGGGCGGAGTCGGACTGGCTGTCTTGCCGCTCGATGACGAACTTGTGCAGCTTGCCGTCGCCACAGACCACGCCGTCGGGCAGGGCCTTCTTGAGGGCGAAGTCGGTCCACCAGTCGTCTGCCTTGGCGAAGAGGGCGAGAGCGCCGGTCTTCGGCGAGACCAGGCCGAGCTTGATATCGCGACCGGCTTCGGGGCCTGAGGAGACCGACGTAGTGCTGCCGGCCGTAGTCGCCGTGGTCGCGGGGGCGGTGCTGCCCGTCGTTGCCGGAGCTACCGTAGTGGTACTCGACTCTTCGGTGGTGCCGCAGGCGGCAAGCAGCCCGCCGAGCCCGCCGCTGACGCCTATCGCCGCCCCGGTGACTCCGGCGATCTTGAGGAACTGCCTACGACTTACTTCGGAGCTCATTGGATCCCCTCCATGCCCTAGGAGTTTGCGCTAGTGAGTCACTCACTCACATTCGAACGAGAAGAATCTACCGCTCGCGACACCGCCAGTCAACACGCTTCGAGGCGCGCGGCGTTGACGCCACGGGCTAGGGACGCGGATCGGCTCTCAGGCTGCGGATCACCTGCTCGTACAGTTGGATGGTTCGCTGACTCTCGACCGTGTGCTCGGGATTCATCGACCACGTGATCTGGTCGGCCCACAGCACGACCACCAACTGCCAAGCCGCCTGGTCGGGATCGACCTCGGCGCGGATCGTCCCCTGGTCTTTGCCCATCTGGACTATCTCGGCCAAGAAGGTGTTGGTTTCCTTCTGGCGGCGATACAGGTGGTCGCTGGCCCCGTCGCCCGGCGACGCGGCGGCGAACTGCAGAAACACTCGCGAAAGGTCGGGCTCGTGCGACCCGAAGTAGACCAAGTGGTTACGCATGATGCCGAGAAGCCACTCGATGGCGTCAGGGCTCTGTGCCGCGAGGCTGAAATCGTGGATCGCCTGAAACCACGACTCTACCGCCGCGAAGATGATCTCGGAGCGCGAGGAGAAGTGCCGGTAGAGCGTGCCTTCGGCGACGCCGGCTTCGTGGGCGATGCGGGCCGTGCTCGCTCCCCTCACGCCCTGCTGAGCCACAACCTTGATGGTGGCCTCGATGATCTGAGCCCTTCTCGCTTCGCGAGACATGCGCGTGCGGACGCGAGCCGCCGCGGGGCGCGCGGGGTGACCCGCGGAACCTCCCGCGACTGAGACGTCATGCTTCGTCTTGGCGATGGTCGCTATCCTTTCACGGCGCGGATTGCTCGACCGAGACGGCAGCCTGCGCCCCCCGCCGACGAGCACAGCATAGCACCACGCACCGGCGAGCCTGGTCGGTCAGACCCTCTCGCCGACGAACGGACCGAGCCTCCCGCCGGGGCATGCAACACACGTCGTTCTGTCCACGGAACGTAATTCCCTCTAGCGCAGTCCTGGCCCGTAGAGCTATGATGGTCAGGCCGGGTCTGTTCGAATGATGGAGTCAGTCTGGGCGCGCCCAGGAAGGGGAGTCTTCATGACAGACGTGAAGGGTGGCAAGAGCGACGGCGAACGCACCATCGTGCGCGACATCAGTTGGTGCGGCACGTGCGCGGGAGCGAACTCGTGCATGGTCGACGTCAAAGACGGCAAGATGCTGCGCATCAGACCCGCTCGCTACTACGAGCAGTACTCCAAAGAAGAGGTCAACCCTTGGGTCATGCACGCCCGTGGCAAGACCTTCGAGCCCAGCGACAAGAGTCTCATTCCACCGCTCAGCCTCGCCTACAAGAAGCGCGTCTACTCCCCGGCGCGCATCCGCTATCCGATGAAGCGGGTCGACTTCGACCCGAGCGGCGCTCCCGGGTCCACCGGACCGGGCGGCCGCAATCCCCAGAACCGTGGTCTCAGCAAGTACGTGCGCATCAGTTGGCAGGAAGCGCTCGATATCGTGGTCGGTGAGATGCTGCGCGCCAAAGAGCAGTACGGGCCCACATCGATCCTGTACCAGTCGGACCAACACGGCGAGACCAAGGTGGTGCACGGACCCCACGGCTGCGGACGCAAGCTGCTACGCCTCTTCGGCGGCTACACCCTCCAGGTCCGCCAACCCGACAGTTGGGAGGGTTGGACCTGGGGCGCCAAACATGTGTGGGGCATGCAGCCGGTCGGCCAGCAGGTGCCGCAGAGCAACCTGATCTACGACATCTCCAAGAACGCCGAACTGCTCCTCTTCTGGGGCTGCGACCAGGAGACCACGACTTGGGGCTGGCAGGGACAGCTCCCCAGCCGCCTCAGCTACTGGTGGACCGAGCTGGGCATACGCCAGATCTATATCGCACCCGACTGCAACTACGCGAACGCGGTGCACGCCGACAAGTGGATCCCCGTTAGACCCAACACCGACGCCGCTCTCTACCTGGCCATCGCCTACCAGTGGTTCAAGAACGGCACCTACGACAAGGAGTACCTGGCCACGCACGCGGTCGGTGTCGACGAGTTCGAGGACTACGTCATGGGCCGCGCCGACGATGGGACGCCCAAGACCCCCGAGTGGGCCGAGCCGATCACCGGCGTACCGGCCCGCATCACCAAGGCGCTCGCCGCCGAGTGGGCTTCGAAGCGCACGACCGTGGTCATCGGCAACGGCGGGCCGGGCATCCGCGGCGCCTTCTCTCACGAGCCCGCGCGTCTGCAGGTACTCTGTCTCGCCATGCAGGGCCTGGGCAAGCCCGGCTGCAACCAGTCGAAGATGATCGAGTGGGGCCTCACCAACGACAAGAGGCAGATGGCCCAGCCCGAGCCGGCGGTCATGCTCAGCCTCTGGCCCGCCTACACCGGCGGGAGCGTGCGCGACACCAACCATCCGTCGTTTATCCCCAAGACAC
>JAKAHF010000284.1 GCA_021815245.1 Actinomycetes bacterium | reverse complement strand
CATCTATGCCGGCAACGTCATCGGCGACCGGCTGCAGACCGGCCAAGGCGCCTCGATTCGCGAAGACAACGTGCTCGGCGACGACGTGTCGGTGGGCACCAACGCGGTGCTCGAGTTCGGCAATCGCATCGGCAACCGGGTGCGCATCCACTCGGGGTGCTTCCTCGAGATGGTGACCATCGAAGATGACGTGTTCGTCGGCCCCAACGTGGTCTTCACCGATGACCCCCACCCCATGAACTGCCCCCGCTACAAGGACTGCAAGGGCGGCGCCGTCGTTCGCCGTCTTGCGCGCATCGGAGCCAACTCGACCATTCTGCCCGGCGTCGAGATCGGCGAGAACGCGCTGGTCGGAGCCGGCTCGGTGGTGACGCAGAACGTCCCCGCCGGCGCCGTCGTGGTGGGCAACCCGGCGAGCATTATCAAGAAGGTCGACCAGTTGACCTGCTCGGCCGGGTTCTTCGAGAGACCGTACGGGTGGCCGCCATACACGGAGTAGCGCCGGCCGGCGAGACGGCACAGCGCGCGACAGACTGCGCCACGGCCGCGTCGCTAAGTAAGCCCCAACTGTATCCTGATTGCTCGCTCCACTTGGGGCAACTCGGCGTGCGAGATCTGCCCCGCGACTCTGATGAGACGCACCTTGGCGATGGTGGCTAGTTGATCAGCCATGGCTTTCGCCGGTTTGCCCGCGAAAGTCACGAGGGCCTCACTCGGATAGACCCGCTCCACGCTACTGGTGAGCGGCACTACCTGCACCCGGTTCAGGAAGCGGTTGGATGAGTCGTTGCTGACAATGATGGCCGGTCGTTCCTCGCGGATCTCGCCCCCTTCACCTGGACCGAACCTCACCCACCACACCTCACCCCGTTTCATCGCTCTCTCCCTCGAGAATGTCAAGAGCGCCGTCAGCCAGGAGACCGTCAGAGAGTGCAGCCTCGGCCCACTCCAGGGCTTGCCTCTCGCGCTCCTCGTCGTGTGCCATGGCGGCGTACTCTTCGTCCATGTCTTCGCCGACCACGAGCGGACGCGCGAGTGATTCTAGGAACTCGCCGATGCGACGGGGGCCGGCTACTCGGTAGAGACCGTCGTACACTTCCTCGGAGACTGTGATGGTCAGCTTCTTCCTTGCCATGACGCCGTCCTCTATACGTATAGCGTACGTATAGTCTACCATTGGCCCTCGCTCCTGCCTTCGACTACTCGAGAACAGACGCCGCCACCCGTCACAGAGGCTCGACGGTCACCCAATCGACGCGAGAGAAGTGCTTCTCGTCGAAGGTCACCGCATAGCGCAGTGCGTGCCGTTTCATCCAGCAGGCGTTGTAGGCGTCGATGAAATCGATCTTCGCCGATTCGTAGAGAAACATGGCATCGGTGAGCAGGTCGATGTCGCTCAACGCGAGACCATCCATGTGGGCCACGGCGAGAGTCCGCTCGAGAACCCCCGCCCGATCAAGACGGTAGTGCGACTCCAGCACCCAGACAAGCTCGGCGATGACCATCGCGTTGGTGACCAGTCGTACCTTGCCCTGCGCGGCGCGCAGAAAGAGTTCCTCCACCGCCGCCGCGCGTGCCGGCACATCGTTGGTGAGGTAGCGCAGGAACACATTTGCGTCGACGAAGACCGCCCGATCCTCCCCAGAACCGCCGCCGGGCGACGATGTGTCACTCGCCACCATCGACCAGCCTCTCCGACCGGCCGGCCGCGACCTCCGCCCGAATCGCGTCGAAGTGCTGCTCGCCCGCGACCGGCACGCTGCCTCGAAGTTCGAAGATCGAGCGGCCCGCAGGCCGCAAGACCAGCTCGCCGTCATGCACCTGAAGTATCAAGAGGGCTCCTTCTTCGAGCCGCAACTCCTTTCGTATGTCGCTCGGTATGGTGATCTGACCCCGGCGGCCCACACGAAGGCTTGGCATCGTCACCTCCTGCAGATAGCTGACTGATGCCATTGTATCCTCCGTGTTGTCATCTGTCCGCAATGCGCGGCGATGTCCGCCAATTCGATCCAATGCGGATCATCACTGCAAGCGTATCAGGGCAGCCGAGGCCGCCATGTGCAACCTTCGTTGGAGTCTGGCCCGACAAGCCCGGGCTGGGGAAGTCGCCCCCTACCGCGGGCCGGCTAGTACGCGCCTTTCCGCCTGAGAACGACGGCGAAGGTCTTCAGGACGATGCTCAGATCGAGCTTCAGCGACCAATTCTCGAGGTAGTAGCGGTCAAGCTTGACCATGTCGTCGAAACCCAGGTTGCTGCGGCCGGATACCTGCCACAGCCCGGTGATGCCCGGCACACACCTCAGACGGGCGTAGTGATGCTGCTCATACTTGCTCACTTCGCTCGGAAGCGGCGGCCGCGGACCGACGATGCTCATCTCGCCGCGCAGCACGTTGATGACTTGGGGCAGCTCATCGATGCTCGTGCGCCTGAGCCACCTGCCGATCCTGGTGACGCGAGGATCGTCACGGATCTTGAACATGAGGTCGCTGCCCGTCTCGTTCTTGTCGGCCAACTCCTCGAGGTGCTTGTCGGCGTCTTTGACCATGGTGCGGAACTTGAGCATCTGAAAGCGGCGCCCATTGCGGCCGACCCGCTCCTGCGTGTAGAAGACCGGAAACCCGCTTTCGAGCACGATGGCCGCGTCGATTATCAGTCCGGGAAGCAGGAAGAGAACTATCGCGCCCGAGGCGAGTACCACGTCGAAACCGCGCTTGAACAGGCGCTGCACGCGGTTGAGCGGATCGACCTCGACGTCGACGACCGGCAACTCTCCGAAACGGTCGAGCACCGTCGCGTGAAAGCTGTGCTCGAAGAGGGAGGGCACCACTGAGTACCTGACATGTGCCAGTGACAGGAGCCTCGTCACGTGCGGAACGATCTGCCGCTCGTCCTCATCGAGGGCGACGATCACCTCGGTCGCTCGCGAAGCGCGAAGAACACGGTCGAGTTCCTCGAGACCCTGAAGGCTCTCCGCGATGCAGGCGGGGTCGTTCGGGCCCGGGATGAGCTCGCCATCGCAAGCCGGCGGATCGGACGTGTACGTCAACCGGCCGACGCAGGCGGCGCCGAGCCACGGCCTCTCGGCGACGAAGTTGGTGAAGTCGGCGGCAGCCTTGCCCTCGCCTACCACCAGGAGGCGTCTGATGCCAAGGCCCCTGGCGAACCGCCGCTTCTGATACGCATACATGGAGAGGCGCGCGGCGACCGCCAGCAGGAAGAACAACGTAACACTGCTCGCGGTCACGACTCGCGAGGGACTGGCAAGCCCCGTGCCGAATCCTTTGCTCAGATAGCCGAGAAGCAGTGACACGGCGGCGGCGATGACCAGGTTCTTCAGCAGCCCGCCGATATCGAAGAGGCGCGACATGCGCTTCGACTGCGAGTACTGGCCATCGCGAAACACCAGCAGCTGGGTGATGACCACCACGAGCAATAGGCCGACGAAGTAGCCAAGCTCAGCGATGGTGATCTCGGGCGACCGGAGATGCAGCAGAACCTCCTGCCAAACGAGACCGATGCACGCGGCGATGGCGTCCAAGCCAAAGAGGATGCGCCGTGGCCGGAGCCGCTCGCGCGCCACCCGAGTCTGGTCTGCGGTCAATACGAAAGCTAACCCGTCCAATCGGCTCCCAACACCATGTTGTTAGCTACTCTAAACTATTCCGCCTTTGCCACACAAACCCTGTAGAAAGAGCCCCGGCCAGAAGTCCAAGAACGTCGATGGCGACATCGCTCAGCTTGCCCGTGCGCGAACTCACAAAGGTCTGATGCAGCTCATCGGCGAGGGCCACGAGAAGGCCGGCCGGTACCGCGACCGCCGCAGTCCGCCAGAGCAGTTCGCGCCCGCCGCCACGCACGAAACGCGGCAGCAGCCTACGGCCCACCCGGGCGAGGAGAACGGCGAGCAGCGCGTACTCGATGACGTGCCCGAGCTTGCGCACGAACCACGAGAGCGCGCTGAAGCCCCCCGACTCCTCTCCGGTCTCTGAGAAGAACAGCCGCGCGAGCTTCAGGAGCAACGCGTCGGTGTGCACGCCCGAGGCCATATCGGTCGAATTGACGGCGATGACGGCAAGCCAGACGGCCAACGGAACGATCACCCATACCCAACCGGTCACGGGTCGGCGCCCCACACGCGGCGTTTCAGGAGGTCTTTGGCCGGATTCCTTCACGAAACGGCATGGTAGCAGGCCGGCCGCACCTCGATCTCGGCTTCAACCACATCTCAGCCCGCCGGCGGTGGCGCCGCATGTACCCTCACCGGCCGGCCAACAACAGGAAGTTGATATCTACCGTTGAAGCGCGTAACGTGATGACGTATGGTTTAGGCTGGATGCAAAGATGAACAAGGAGGGGGCGACCCTATGAAGAAGGCTATCCTGTTCGCCGTGACGCTCGTGGCCGTACTTACGGTCTTCACGGGCATCGCGCTTGCGGCCAGCCCTCAGGACATCTACAACGACTACCTGGCCGACGGCAAGCTCGACGGC
>JAKAHF010000283.1 GCA_021815245.1 Actinomycetes bacterium | reverse complement strand
TGGGGCGACTGGTACGGCTCGGTCTACCAGGTGTTGCACGCTCCCAAGCCCTATTTCACCGACGGCCACCCCGACGACGTCGACCTCGCCGAAGCTGAGGCTTTCGGCAAGGAGATGGCCGAGCGCGCTCTCAAGATCGAGGCCGGGCAGACCGAGTTGATCCCCGCCATCCCCAAAGGGCCTGAAGCCGACCTGCCCTTCCAGCCCCACCCGATAGGCGAGCCCTTCCCAGGCGCCAACCCCACGCGGGTAGTCGACCTGGAAACCTGTCTCTATCCGGACTGCACCATTTGTGAGGACGTTTGCCCTGCGCACTGCATCGAGTTGGTCGAGGACCCACCGCGCTTCGGCGAGGAGTGCTTCAACTGCTCGCTCTGCAATCGCATTTGCCCCACCGGCGCGATCGTGCTGCAGGGCGAGGCGGCCAAGCGCATGCAGCCCGTCAAGCGAATAGACATGGCGAAGTGCAGGTACCCGGAGTGCAAGGTCTGCGTGACCCACTGCACCATGGATTGCATCGACTTTTCGCAGGACCCGCCGGTCTTCACTCACGCCTGCGAGGGCGACGATCTCTGCTGGACCATCTGCCCCGAGGGCGCGATCGAGATCACCAATCTGGATGTCACCCACGCCAGGATGTGGGAGGGGTTCCGGGAGGCCAGTCACGCCCCGGAGCAGCATCCTTTTCTCCAGATGCTCCGAGAGGCACAGGCCGTAGGCAAGTTCCGGCCGCTCGTCACCATGGACGAGATTGGCTGGGAAAACCCGGTCTTCAAGATCACAAGAACCCCGCGCTTCGATATCGAAGACCTTCTCGAGGACTAGGAGCACACGATGGCGTCGTATGACCCGGCCGATTTCCAGATTCTGTATCCAGGCGTGCATACAGCGAAGGAAGCGGAGCTCGTCGAGAGACAGCTTGCGGAGAACAAGGCTCTCGAGGAGCGCGGCGAGGTCGACGTCAAGGCGCTGATCGAGGGACGACTTGCCAAAGACGTCCCCGGCATCGGGCCCACTCTCCAGGTGACCGAGGCCATGGTGAGATACAACAACGCGAAATACGATCCCGAGAACCGTCTGCTCAACGATGCCGATTACGCGAGGTCCTTGGGACACCGGGACATCGTAGCCATGCCCTGCTACGGCGCCCATGACGACAGCTTCATAGTCCCCTATCCCCCCGAGGCACGAGATACGCTGCTCGTTTCTCAACTGGGTCACAGCATCACCAACTACATGCCCGTCTATCCTGGCGACACACTGTTCCTGGTGGCCACGTCGCGGCGGATGACGGACCGTACACCGTCTGAAGGCTCCATCTACCGGCACATCGCACTCGAATCAGCCGGCACTGTCTACAACCAGAGAGGGCAGAAGGTCAACGACGCCGTATTCCGGGCCTCCGAAAGCCTGAAGATCTTCAAGGAGGGCAGGCGCCCGGAGAAGATGGGATTCGCCGAACTCTGGGAGGCCCCGGATTGGATGGCCCGCCCCGCCCACCGCTACACCGACGACGACTGGAAGTTCATCACCGACGTGTGGACGAAGGAGCAGCCGAGGGGCGGGGAACCCCTCTTCTGGGAGGACGTCAACGTCGGGGACCAGCCCAATTGGACAGCCGACGGCCCCATCGAAGCGTCGGTAGCGCCCACGGCTCCCTACGGCATGGGCACGGGCGGCAGCCGGACCCTGAAGAGGGAGATCCTCGACGCCGCGCTCCGCAAAACCCTGATCCGGGGCGAGAAAGACGGCATCTTCCGCACCCCGGACAGAGATGACCACATTCCGGCCGTGCCCGACGGAATCGTGCCCTTCTTCATGGTCGACCCCAACGACGCCGGCGACGGCGCCGTCGACACGAAGAACATCCACCAAGAGACCCAAGATAGGGCCGCGCTGATCAACTTCCTTGGCCGGGACATCGCCGTCCGGCACATCCACAACTGGGTGGGCGACCACGGGTGGCTCCGGAACATCCGCTGGGGAATCATGCCGCCCGAGGCGATGGCCGCTGCCGGCAAGCCGGTCGTCGCCAATCCCTGGTTGGAAGCATTCCTCGACAACGTGCCCCACATGAAGGGCAAAACCTGTACCGTGCACGGGCTGACCGGGGATTTGGCGCTCGTCAAGTCCTATGTCTACGACAAGTACCACTGCGACGGCGCCTTCTTTGCGGAGCTTGCCTGGTGGATTGAGACCATCGAGGGCGACATCTGGCTCACCGGAGGAGCGACGGTCAAGCTACCCTCCCGGCGGGCTGAGCAGCGGGTGGCAGGGGGGCAACTGTGAAGGCTGCTCTCTATGAGAAGGAACACACCATCCGCATCGTCGACCGTCCGATTCCTCAGGCCGGCCCCGGCGAAGCGGTGATCAAGATCGAGCTGTGCGGCATCTGCGGCACCGATCTGCACATTTACTACGAGGGCATGTTCCCGCCCGGTTTCGTCCCCGGGCATGAGAACGTGGGTACCGTCTACCAGTTGGGCGAAGGGGTGGACGGCTTTCACGTGGGCGATCGAGTAGCGGCCGGTCCTCCGGGTTCGTGTGGGCGCTGCTACTACTGCGTGCATGGCCGGCCTTCCTTGTGCCTGACGGCGATGAGCGAGACCAACGGGTTGAGCCGGGATGGCGGCTTCGCCGAGTACATGCTGGTGAGGGACGCTCGCCAGTCGCTCTATCCGATCCCTGAGTCGGTGTCTTTCAAGGATGCGGTCCTGACCGACACCATCGCGACCGCCTTGCGGGGCATCGTCCAGTCGGCCCTCCGCATGGGCGACAATGTGGTCGTTTCCGGTTGCGGTCCCATCGGGCTGTCGGCCGTGCAGTTGCTCAAGTTGGGCGGAGCCCGGCACGTCACGGCGATCGAGGTGGTGGAAAGGAAGCGGGCGCTGGCGGCCAAACTTGGCGCCGACTTGGTGCTCGACCCGCTGGCGGGGGCGGAGACGCTGCCCGATCGCATCCGCAAGCTCTACAACGGCGTCGGTGCCGACCTGGCGGTCGAATGCGCGGGCGTGGCGGACTCTCTGGGCCTCTGCCTCGCGCTCGTCCGCGCCGGAGGCCAGGTACTGAACCTCGGCGCGGGAGGAGGGCCGCTTCCGGTGGTGCCGGCCATGCTGGCCGTGCGGGAGATAAACCTCGCTTCCAGTCTTGCGTACACCGCGGATGAGGCCAAGACCGTCCTCGCCTACCTGGCCGACGGACGGTTCAAGACCGAGGGCATGGTCTCGGATATCATCCCGCTGGCCGACTTCGTCGAGCAGGGCCTGGAGCGTCTCGTAGCCGACCGCTCCCTCGTGAAGGTAGCGGTGGCGCCGTGACCGTCCTCGAAAAGGACGTGTCGTATCCACCGTTTCCGTTCCCGGGGGAGGTCGAGGGGGTCGAGCCCTCCGCGCTGCGGGCGTTCCTCGCCTTCCGTAAACTAGTCGATACGTTCCAGTACCTGGTGCAGAAGGACCTCTCGCAAGGGGGCACGCAACCGGCCCAGATGGCAATGTTGAGGCTGCTCGCCACGTGCGACGGCCTCTGCCAGCGCGACATCGCCGATGCCATGCGACTTTCTCGCGCGCGTGTCACCAGCATTCTGCAGACCATGGAAAGAGGCGGGATCATCCGCCGCGTCCGCGACAGCGCCGACAGGCGTTTGGCACGAGTGTTCCTCACCGATCTGGGCCGCCTCCTCGACCAGGACAAATCCGTCATGAGAGACGCCCACATCAACGGCATCTTCGGCGGCATGTCTGAGGAGGACCGCGCCGAACTCGAATGGCGTCTCGACGATCTCACTCTGCGCCTGCAGCGCAGACTTCAGTCCAATGGTGCAGCCTAGCGGCATTCGCAACCGTAGGTTCACCGGGACTTCTGACCGCTGTGCGGCAGGTCCCGCGGCAAAGGGCAATGGATCAGGGAGGTGTGACGACATGGTGATTCCGAAGAAGAGGGCGTGCCGGGGGCTCTTGGCCCTGCTTGTCCTCGTCCTGATCGGCATGATGCTGGTGATAGCAGCATGCGGGGACGAAGAGACCACCACAACCTCGGCCGGCGGGGCGAACACGACGGCGGGCGGCGCAACGACCACCGCGGGCGGCACAGACACTACGGCCGGCCCGGCTACCACGGCGGGCGGCGCGGCCGGGGATATCGAGAAGGTGACGGTCGCCGTTTCCCTGGAACCGCAGGCGCTGGACCCGACGAGTAGCAAGTTCAACCCGATGAACTACCCCGTGTTGGCGAACATGTTCGACGCTCTGGTGAGTGTCAACAACACCGGCCAGCCGGATATGGGCAAGGGCGTTGCCGAATCGTGGACGATCTCTGCCGATGGCAAGACGTACACGTTCAAACTACGCAGTGGCGTGACCTGGCACGATGGCAAACCGTTTAGCAGCGCGGATGTCAAGTACTCGTACGACGAAATCCTGCTCAAACTCCACCCACGCACGCGCACGCTCGCCGCGCGCATCGCCTCAATTACTGCGCCCGCCGCGCAGCAGATTGTCTTTA
>JAKAHF010000282.1 GCA_021815245.1 Actinomycetes bacterium | reverse complement strand
CAAGGGCCGCCAGGAACACGTCGATCCTCTTGTTGTCGTCAAGCCTGGCCACCGCCAGAGCGACCATGCCCTGCCGTCGCCGCTCAGCCCTCACAACCTCGAAACGACCGCCATCGGGAGGGTCGACGAGATTGGGAACGTATTGCAGCACCGCGCCGCTCCGCAGCCGGGGCTTGACCCGCTCCATGGCCTCGAAGGAATTCGACGTGAAGTACTTGACCAGCTTCAGCGGAGGCAGACGCCGGGCAACATCCAAGCCCTCCATGTCGGTCAGGCCGTCGCCCTGAAACGAGGCCGCGGCGACCGATCGGGTCGCCGCGGCGGCGGCCATAGCCGATGTCGCCAGATAGTAGTTGAACGCGTGCACGACATCGGCACGCTGTGCGCGCGCGAACGAGATCACCGTTTGCAGCCGCTTGACGGTGCTCACGTCACGTCCCGCGACCGCGACCGGCACCCCCAGGTGTTCGAGGGTCTCGAGCCGCTCGAGGCGGGTCTCGTCGAAACACACGACCGACACCGTCGCCCCCAGGTCGGCCTGCAACATCTCCGCCCAGACGAGCAGCTGCTTCTCGGCGCCGCCCAGCCCCAGCGATGCGGTCAACAGCAGGATGTTCATCGAGACCTCCGCGCCGCAGGCTCCGGCGACCTTGTGATGAGCGCGAGCAGATCGGCCGTCGTGCGTTCGACCGAGTATTCCTGCTCTATGCGCCGCCTTCCCGCGGCTCCCACCCGCGAGCGCAACGAGGCATCTTGAGCCAGACGCTGCAGCGCATCGGCTAGGGCGTCGGCGTCGCCGGGTGGCACGAGAAGACCCGCGCCCTCCCCCAGCAACTCGGGGATGCCCCCTGTCTCGGTCGACACCACAGGCACGCCGTGGGCCATGGCTTCCATGAGCGACACGGGGATGCCCTCGTGCTCGTGGTGGCCGAGATCGACGCTCGGGAGCACCATGGCGTCGACACCGCCTTGCGCGTACCAGTCGAGGATGCGCTCGTGGGCTACTTGGCCAAGGAAGCTCACCGTGGAGTCGAGTCCCAGAGCGGCGGCCCGTCGTTGAAGCTCGTCGAGCAGTTCGCCCGAACCGGCGATCCAGAGAGTGCATGCGATGCCCCGCTCTTGAAGGGTCCCCATCGCCTTCAGCAGGTGTTCGTGTCCCTTGACCGGATAGAGGTTGGCGGGACACAGGATGATGAAGCCATCATGCGGCTGCCTCGGTTCGGCTTCCGACGGGCTCCCGGCGATCCGCACACCCATGTGCACCACCACCGACGTGCCCGCCGGGGCCGGCGCGCCCACATCGCGAGCGATATCCATGCCCGAGCGCGAGATGAAGCGTGTGAACGACGCACGACTCATTTTCGCCGAAAGCAAGTTGGGGTGGGCTATGTCATCGCGATGCACGGTGAAGCTCCAGGGGATGCCGGTGACCTCGGCGGCTACCAGCGCCATGGTGGCCGTGGTGCGGCCCCAGTGAGCATGGATGTGGTCGGCGGGCCAGTCGCGGGCCACTCGAGCGAGCCACAGAGCCTTCGGAAGCACGATCGCGTTCTTCAGAACGACGGAGCGATCCCCGGCCTTCAGCAGCAGTCGCGTCACACGTCCTACCGCGATCGGATGCCGGACGCACTCCGCCAGCGCCGCCAGCACTATCGACGCACCGAGTAGCGGGCGGCGGCGGCTGTGCCGTTCGAGAGCGGCGGCATCGCGGTTGAAGATCCCGCCCTTGGGCGAGCGCGGCACGATCAGCAGCTCGCAGCCCTGGCGCACCAGCTCGTCGGCTTCGGGCACGAGGAACTCCTCACCCGACCCGAAGGGCATCGAACCCGTGACGTAGACAAGCCTCATAGGCTGTTCCGGTGGCGCCACATCGCATTCCCCATGTCGTTCAGGTGTGCCGGCCGTCTCAGCCGCGGGCCAGCGCTCCGCCGTCGCCGATGACGTACACCTCATGACACCGGCCACAGCCGGCGCGCGCACCGGCGTGCTCCTCCGAAAAGCGCAATACCTCGCCGCATTCGCACACCCATCCTGCCGGCTTGGCGGGCACGCCCGCGACCAGCCGGTGCGGAGCCACATCGCGCGTGACCACGGCTCCCGCGGCCACCATGGCGTATTCGCCCACTGTCGTGCCGCAGACGATGGTGCAATTCGCACCCAAGGTGGCCCCGCGGCACACCAAAGTGGGAGCGAACTGGTCATGCCGGTCGACGCCGGCCCGCGGCGTCAACACATTGGTGAACACCATCGATGGACCGCAGAACACCCGCTCTTCGAGAGTGACCCCGGCGAAGACCGACACGTTGTTCTGGATGCGACAGCCGTCGCCGACCGCGGCTCCTCTCGACACGAAGCAGTTCTGACCGAGCGACACGTTCTCCCCGATCGTCGCCCCGGCCATGACATGACAGAAGTGCCAGATACTCGTGCCTTGTCCGACGGACGCTCCCTCGTCGACGATGGCCGAAGGGTGAACGAAGTAGCCGGGGCCTTGAGCACCCGACGTGGCGGCGCTCATGCCGACCCCTTCGCCGCCGCAGACCTGATGCGATAGGTCAGCTCGATCGAGGGGCGGGCATCAGCGATGCCGAAGCCTTCACCCCTCAGCGTCGCCCGGTAGACATCAGAATGCAGGTCGGTGAAGCCTTCGCTGAACTCCACCTCGGCGCCGTCGACGGTGAGGCTGCGGTAGGTGGTCTTGCCGGCCGTGACGGCTTCGGGTGGCAGATCGGCGTGGTTCACCGACAGCAACCAACGCACATCGGCGCGTTCGAGCTCGAGGCTGCCCTCCATGCGCCGGGGTGTGGCCGCATGCACCGACAGATCGCGGCACGGGCCGAAGAGCCACAGCAGGAGGTCGAAGAAGTGAATGCCGATATTCACCGCCACGCCGCCCGACTTCTCGTGCTGCCCCTTCCAAGAGACGTCGTACCAGGCGCCGCGACTGGTGATGTAGGTGAGGTCGACCTGATGACGTGTCGTCGAGGTCGCCGCCTCGGCATCGAGCCGGGTCTTGAGAGCCACCAGCGCGGCATGCAACCGGAGCTGGAGCACCGTGAATATGCGCTTGCCGGTCTCGGCTTCGAGCTCTTCGAGCTGGTCGAGGTTCCACGGGTTTATGACCAGCGGTTTCTCGCATATGGCATCGGCCCCGTTGCGCAGAGCGAGGCGCATGTGAGCGTCGTGCAGGTAGTTGGGAGTGCAGATGCTGACGTAGTCCACCGGGGTGCCGCCGCGATGCTGCTTGTAGAGGAAGCGGTCGAACCGCTCGATCTCGGGGAAATAGCGGATGTCGAAGCCGAGCGAGTCGAGCCTGCCCACGGCGTCGTGAGGATCGGCGGCGGCGACCAACCGGCCGCCAACGTCCTGGATGGCCTTGAGGTGCCGCGGGGCGATGTAGCCGGCGGCGCCCACAAGTGCGAAGTTGGTCTGTGTCATCTGCTCCCCCGCTGGTAGAAGTCCGCGATGAGACCGACCACCCTCTCGGCCTGCCGGTCGCTCAATTCCGGGTAGATGGGGATGGCGAGCGTCTGTTCGGAGGCCGATTCGGCCTGGGGAAGGTCGCCGCGCTTGTAGCCGAGGTAGGCGAAGCATTCCTGCAGATGCAGCGGCACCGGGTAGTAGACCTCACATCCGACCTGACCGGCCTTGAGGTGAGCGAGCAGACGGTCGCGATCGCGCACGCGGAGCACGAACTGGTTGTAGATATGGCGCCTCCCCGGGTCCTCACGCGGCAGGACCACGGGCGCCGCTTCGAGCGCTCGTGTGCCGCCTCCGCCCGCCGCGCCGGCGGCCAGACCCGCCTCGATGAAGAGCCGGCGGTAGCGAGCGGCGTTCGCCTGTCTCGCGAGCGTCCATGAGTCAAGGTGGGGCAGCTTCACGCGCAACACGGCGGCCTGAAGCGCGTCAAGCCTGAAATTGGCGCCGACCATGGCATGGTGATACTTGGGGCGGGCGCCGTGGTTGCGAACGATGTCGAGCCGCGCAGCCAGGTCGGGGTCGTCGGCCGTGACGGCGCCACCGTCACCCAGGCAGCCGAGGTTCTTCGAAGGAAAGAAACTGAAGCACCCGACATCGCCCAAGGTCCCTGCCCGCCGGCCGTCGAGTTGCGATCCGATGGCCTGGGCGGCGTCTTCGACCACCCAGAGATGGCGATCGCGGGCCAGCGAGAGCACGGGCTGCATGTCGGCCATCTGCCCGAAGAGGTGCACAGGGATCGCGCCCACCGTGCGTGGCGTGACCGCGGCCTCCACGAGGGCCGCGTCGAGGTTGTACGAGTCGGGATCGATATCGGCGAAGACCGGAGTCGCCTGCAGACGGGCGATGGCACCGGCCGTCGCGAAGAAGGAGTATGGCGTCGTGATGACTTCGTCGCCGGGCTTCACTCCAAGTGCCATGAGGGCCGCGAGCAGGGCGTCGGTGCCGGAGGAGACGCCATACGCGAAACGGGCGCCGCAGTAGGCGGCGAGGTCGCGTTCGAAGGCCTCCAGTTGTGGGCCCA
>JAKAHF010000281.1 GCA_021815245.1 Actinomycetes bacterium | reverse complement strand
AATCGAGGCAGTGGGCTACGGCGCGGGCACCATGAAGCTGCAGGGTGGGCCGAACGTGTTGCGCGTCGTGGTGGGCGCCAAGACCGAGGTCGTGGGGCCCATCGCGCCCGGCGAGAGCGCCGAGCGGGTCGTCGAACTGCAGACGAATATCGACGACGCGTCGGGCGAAGTAGTGGGCAACGCCTGCCGCGTGCTGCGTGAAGCGGGGGCCCTCGACGTCTGGACCATGCCCGCCACCATGAAGAAGGAACGACCGGCGGTGGTACTGCACGTGCTCGTGACCCCCGAGAGGGAAGGAGAGACGGTGGCGAGGTTGTTCGCCTCAACCGGAACGCTCGGTGTGCGCAGGCAGGTCGTCGACCGGCACGTCGCCCTTCGGGGCACGGTCACTGTCGAGGTCGCCGGAACACCGGTGCGGGTCAAGTGGGGCCGGTGGCAGGGCCGCCTCGTAAGCCTGGCTACCGAGTACGAAGACGCACTGTCAGTATCCGAAGCGAACGGCATGCCGTTGAAGATGGTGATGGACCTCGCGGCTGCATGGGCGATAGAAGTGCTGGGGGAGGACGATGGGTCATGAGCCGCGCCCCGGGAGGACATGCGCTGTGACAGAGGGCACGCCACTTCGCAAGCCCGAGTGGCTGAAGAAACGGCTTCCACCGGCTGAGCCGTTGCGGCGCATGGATGAGCTCCTGCGCGGCCGCTGCCTACACACTGTTTGCGAAAGCGCCCTCTGTCCCAACCTGGGAGAGTGCTTTGCGAAAGGCACCGCGACCTTTCTGATCATGGGCGACGTCTGCACCAGGAGTTGCGCATTCTGTGGCGTGACGAGTGGTGCCCCCGGTGCGCTCGATACCGTCGAGCCCGAGAACGTGGCCGACGCGGTCGCCACGCTGGGCTTGAGCCACGTGGTGCTGACTTCGGTCACGCGCGACGACCTGCCCGATGGGGGAGCCGCTCACTACGTGGCGACTATCAGGGCGATCAGAGCGCGGGTGCCCGACGCGAGCATCGAGGTGCTCACGCCTGATTTCGAAGGGAACATGGCGAGTGTCGACGCCGTTCTGGCCGAGCGTCCCGCTGTGTTCAATCACAATCTTGAGACGATAGCCCGTCTGTATCCCGTGGTGCGACCGCGGGCGGAGTTCGAGCGCTCGTTGGCCGTTCTCATGCGAGCCGCTGATGCCGGCGCCAGCCTGGTCAAGACCGGATGGATGGTCGGGCTAGGTGAGACCGAAGCCGAGGTCGTTGCGCTTCTCGAGCAGGTCGCCTCGACCGGGGTCGACATGGTCACCATCGGCCAGTATCTGCGGCCGTCGAAACAGCATCTGCCGGTGACCGAATACGTTTCGCCGGAGGTGTTCGAGCGGTACAGGGTTCGGGGCGGATCACTCGGCCTTCAGGTGCACGCGGCGCCGTTCGTGAGGAGCTCGTTCCAGGCCGGCGAGAGCTTCGCCGAGGCCAAAGGACGGGGCGGGAACTAGGGA
Organism: Actinomycetes bacterium; assembly: GCA_021815245.1. The sequence goes on along the minus strand of JAKAHF010000281.1, from coordinate 3,029 downwards.
CTCAGCCGCTGCGCGGACCACTGCGTGGTGAAACAGATCGCACGTTCATGCATTGGAGAGCGGAGCTATGCGTTCTGTGAGTCATGCACCGCCTTTCGTGAACAATCCCTGTATTCTGTCCCCGACGCCGAGCTACAATAGCGCGGACCCACCGGAGGAAAGAGCTAATGACGACAAAAGCGACGGTAGACGCAGCGAGCGAGGAGCAGCTCGAAAAGCAGTTCGCGGAGTTGCTCGAGCACTATCAGGGCCAGAGGGGGGCGTTGGTCCCTCTTCTGCAGGGCGCGCAGGCCATCTTCGGTTATCTGCCCGAGAATGTGATGAGACGGGTCGCCGAAGGCGCTGGTGAGCCGCTGAGCAAAGCCCTCGGTGTCGCCACCTTCTATGCCCAGTTCAGGCTGAAGCCCCACGCCAAGAACACGATCAGGTGCTGCCACGGCACCGCCTGTCACGTGTCGGGCGCGAAGAGGGTCTCAGAAGAGCTGGAGAAATACCTGGGCATAGAGGCGGGGGAGAACACCCCCGATATGCTCTACACGCTTGAAGAGGTGCACTGTGTCGGCGCCTGCGGCATGGCGCCGGTCGTGATGATCAACGATCGGGCTCACGGCAAGCTTACTCCCGAGTCGGCCGTACAGGTCGTGAAGGCCTTCCGCGCCGACGTCGAGGGCGCTGTTGTCGGTGATGAAGCGACTGCAGAGGCGGAGGCGTAGCCATGACGAACGCCACCTCCGAACGCACTATCGTCAAGCCCGCTCCTCAGAACCCGCGCAAGATCGTCCCGGAAGTCGATGTGCGCATCTGCCTGGGCACCGGCGGTGTGGCTGCCGGTAGCCGTGAGGTGCTCAAGGCCTTCGAAGAAGGTCTGGCGGCCACGGGTGTCTTGGCGGTCATCCGTCCTCGCGAAGACGATTGCGCCGGTCGCTGTGCCGCGGTGACGGGCACCGGTTGTCAGGGACTCTGCGCTATGGACCCGCTCGTCGAGATCCACCAGACGCGAGATGGGTCGCCTTACCAGGTGACATACGGCTCGGTCACGCCCGCTATGGTGCCCGAGATCATCGAGAAGCACATCCTCGGGGGAGAGGTCATCGAGAAGTGGCTCGTCAGGACTGAGGACGGTCCTACGAAATATGACGACTTCTTCGTGAAGCAAGAGAAGTTGACCCTCCGCCATGTCGGCATCATCGATCCTGAGGATATCGACGACTACCTCGAGGCCGGCGGCTACCAGGCCCTGTACAAGGTCCTCACGAGCATGACGCCCGAAGAGGTCATCGAGGAGATCAAGGCGTCCGGGCTTCGCGGGCGCGGCGGCGCCGGTTTCTCGACGGGCCTCAAGTGGCAGTTCGCCCACGACGCCAAGTCACCCGACGGCATGAAATACTTCATCTGCAACGGCGACGAGGGCGACCCGGGCGCGTTCATGGATTGCTCGGCGCTCGAGGGTGAGCCGCACGCCGTCTTCGAGGGCATGGCCATCGGCGCCTATGCGATCGGCGCCTCCGAGGGCTACATGTACGTTCGCGCGGAGTATCCCCTGGCGCTGCGCCGCATCAAGATCGGGCTGAAGGTTGCTGAGGAGCGCGGCCTGATCGGCGACAACATCATGGGTTCGGGCTTCTCCTTCCACATCCACCTCAAGGAGGGCGCCGGCGCGTTCGTGTGCGGCGAGGAGACGGCTCTCATGCAGTCGATCGAGGGCAGTCGTGGCATGCCTCGGCTCCGGCCTCCGTTCCCTGCGCAGTCGGGTCTGTGGAAGCGGCCCAGCAACATCAACAACGTCGAGACGCTCGCCGTCGTGCCCTGGATCATCGAGAACGGCGCGTCGGCCTTCGCTGCTCGCGGCTACGAGAAGTCGAAGGGCACCAAGGTGTTCGCGCTCGCCGGCAAGGTCAACCGCACCGGTTTGGCCGAAGTCCCCATGGGCATGACGCTGCGCGACGTGATCTTCACCATCGGCGGCGGCATCAAGAACAACAAGACCTTCAAGGCCGTCCAGATGGGCGGACCCTCGGGCGGTTGCCTGCCCGAGTCGCTTCTCGATCTGCCGGTCGACTACGAGACCATCAACCAGACCGGCGCCATCGTCGGCTCGGGCGGAATGATCGTCATCGACGAGGACAACTGCATCGTCGATACCGCTCGCTACTTCCTCAGCTTCACCCAGCAGGAGAGCTGTGGCAAGTGTCCGCCGTGCCGCATCGGCACCAAGCGCATGCTCGACCTACTCACCAAGATCTGCGATGGCAAGGGCGTTGACGGCGACATCGAGTTCCTCGAGATGATGGCCGAACAGGTCAAGGTGGGCTCGCTCTGCGCGCTCGGCGGCACGGCGCCCAACCCGGTGTTCACCTCGCTCAAGTACTTCCGCGAGGAGTTCGAGGAACACGTCTACCACAAGAAATGCCGGGCGGGCATCTGCACGGCCTTGGTCACATACTCCATCGACCCCGAAACGTGCACCGGATGCCGGGCGTGCGTGCGCGTGTGCCCGACGGGCGCCATCACGGGTGAGAGAAAAGAAGTCCATGTCATCGAAGCCGAGAAATGCATCAAGTGCGGTGCCTGCTACGAGAAGTGCCGCTTCGACGCTGTGAGGAGGTCCTAATGTCCCCGGTTGGCGATACCACGGGTGTGCAGACGCTTACCGTCACCCTTAACGGGCAGGAGGTGCAGGCGCGCGCAGGGCAGACCATCCTCGAGGTGGCTCAGGAGGCGGGAGTCGACATTCCCACCCTCTGCCACGACCCTCGACTCGAGCCGTATGGCGCTTGCCGTATGTGCTTGGTGGAGGTGGAGGGAGCCCGCGGGCCGATGGCGGCGTGCGGCACTTCCATCACCAACGGCATGAAGATCGAGACCCACACCGAGAAGATCCGCAAGATCCGCAAATTCGTTCTTGAGTTGCTGCTGACCAACCATCCGCTCGACTGCCCCGTGTGCGAAGCTGCCGGCGATTGCCGCCTTCAGGACTACGCCTATGAGTATCTCGTCGACATGGTGCCGTGGGGCTGGCGCCCGCCGGT
>JAKAHF010000280.1 GCA_021815245.1 Actinomycetes bacterium | reverse complement strand
TTCTCGTCATGAACGTCGAACGGTGAGGGATAGGTGACCGCCGAAGACGAGATCGGCTCGGCGATCAGGGCGTAAATGCCGCTCCACGGGCCGCGGTGGTAGAGCTGCGAGAAGATCGGGCAGTCGTACTTGTGCACCTCGGCCGCCAACTCGGCGACGTTCTTCATGTACTTGTCGTTGTCGATGCGGAAGCGGCGGTCGCCGTCTTCCATGAGCGGCCATTCCATGGCCGGCGTCTCGGTCACGATCAGACCGGCACCGCCCCGCGCCACGGCCCCGTAGAAAGCCTTGGCCAAGGTGCCTACCCGGTTCTCGCCAGACTCGAAGAAGTACGTCTGCGCCGCCGTTTTGACGATGCGGTTCTTGAGCTGGAGCTTGCCGATCTTAGTGGGCGAAAAAAGCAGTGGGTAATCTGACGCCGACATTACGACCTCTCTCTTGCGTAATAATGGGCCACTCGACGATTCATTGTGCAGCCTGATGAACTTGATACAGAATACAATATCCGAAGTCTCGATACTACCGGATACCGGAATAGGCTACACCATGTGTAGCGCCTCTGGAAATCATGTAGCTACTGTTCGGTAGTGAGCCGCACGACCCGGGTGTGCCGGGCGTCGGGCAGGAGGAAAGCCGCGATGGCGGCCACGACGAAGAGTCCCGCGGACACCAGGTACGAAGGGCCGAGCGTCGTAAACGCGTCCTCGAGCGCTCCGCCCACGAAGGGTCCGGTCGCCTGGCCCACCCCGATGAAGAATGTAACGAATCCGAACGAGGCGAACGCTATCTTCGGGTCGAAGTGATCGCCGCAGGCGGCCCCCATGAGGCCGGGCACGCTGAACACGCCGCAGCCGAAGATCACGGCCGAGATGACCAGTCCCGCCATTCCGCTGTCGAACGCGAAGAGGAGCGCCGCGACGGCTTCGGAGAGGAAGATCGCGGTGAGCGTGCGCCCCCGGCCCACCCGGTCGGAGAACGAGCCCCAGAACACCCCACACACCACGCTGAGCGCACCGGCTATCAAGAACAGGTTCCCGGCCGTGGTGCTCGACACTCCCAAATCGGCGGTGAGCCGCTTCTGGAAGAAGGTGAAGTAGAGCAGGTAGGCAAACCCGTATAGAAGGTAGATGACGCCGAGGTGCCAGGCGTAGCTGGACCCGAGGACCGTTCTCAGATCGGCGCCTATGCTGCGCTTCTCAAGGTCACGCTGCGCCCGCGCGTGCCGGCCGCCGCCTGGGCTGTCGCGCCCCGCCACACCGGTGAGCGCCGCCATTGCGATGGCAACCGCCGCGAAGAAGTACCAGGCGATCCGCCATCCATCGGCTCCCGCGCTTTCCATGATGCGTGGTACGGCCGGTCCAGCGACCATCGGGCCGAGGCCGGTCGCGGCAGAGGCGATGGCCGAAGCGAGGCCGACCTGGCGGTTGTTGAACCAACTGGCCAGGACGACTATGGAGGGGGCCATGACCACCCCGTTGCCCAGTCCGGTGAGGAGGCGGGCCGCCGAAGCCCAAACGAGGCCGTTCGCCAGCCCGGTCAGCGTCATGCCGATGGCGGTGACGATGATGCCCACGGTAACGACCCTGCGGAAGCCAAAACGGGCCGCCAAGAAGCCTCCTACGAGGGCCATGATCGTGTAGCCGGCGAGGTTCCACGAGGCGAGCGATCCGGCTTGAGCTCCGCTCAGTCCCAGCTCTGTCTGCATCTCCGGCAGCACGGCGCTGTAGCCGAATCGGCTGAGTCCCGCCGCGCCGAAGATGGCGAGCGACGATACGGCCAGAACCACCCAGCGGTAGCGTCTCTCAGGCAGGACGAGCCTCCTTTCGAGGGTCACGCAGCATGAAGGCCGCGACAGCTCCAACGACGAAGACTCCTGCCGAGATGAGGTATGCCTCATCGAGCCGCCCGAAGCGGTCCGCGAGAGCACCGGCCACGTACGGTCCGATTGCCATACCGACCCCGATGAAGATCGTCACGAAGCCGAGCGACATGAAGGCCAGTCGCGGGCCGAAACCGTCGCCGCACGCCGCCCCGATCAGGCCTGGAGCGCCGAAGACGCCCGTTCCGAAGATGACGGCCGAGACCACGAGCGCCGGCATGCTCGGCCGGATCGCGAGCAGCACGGCTGCCACGGCCTGCACGCTCATGATGCCCGCCAGAGCACGGCCGCGCCCGATACGATCGGAGACCGACCCCCACAATACTCCGCCGGCTAGGCTCGCGGCGCCTACGGCCAAGAAGAGGGTGCCGGCCGTCTCGCTGGAGAGACCCAAGTCCGTGGTCAGCCGCTTCTGGAAGAACGTAAGGTAGATGAGGTAGGCGAAACCGTAGAGGAAGTTCACCAAGCTGACGTGCCATGCGTACGGAGATCTCATAACCCTGCGCAGATCGGCACTGATGGTCTTCGCATCTGCCGGCCGCCGGCTTGCGGGCACGGCGGTTCGAAACGGTCTGTCGCGCTCGAAGCCGATTGTGAGGGCGGCCATCAGGATCGTCACGGCGGCAAAGAAGAACCAGGCCCAGCGCCATCCAGCGCTCCCGCCAGCTTCGACGATGCGTGGGACAATCGGGCCTGCCAAGACAAGCCCCACGCCGTTTCCGGAGGCGACGACCGTCGAGGCGAGCCCCAGCCGGTGACCCTGAAACCACGCGCTCATCAAGGCGAGCGACGGGGCGTAGACCATGCCGTTGCCGACACCTGTGAGCAGCCTGGCGGCGGAGGCCCCGGTGAGTGCGCTCGCGAAGCCGGTCAGAACCATGCCGGCCGCCGTGATGACCATGCCGGCCGTGACGACGAGCCTCGGGCTGAAGCGCGAAGCCAGTAGTCCTCCGAGAAAGGCCATCACCGTATTGCCGGCGAGGTTCCACGAGGCGAGCGAGCCGGCTTGGGCGCTACTGAGACCGAGGGCGTTTTGCATGTCGGGCAGTATCGCGCTGTAACCGAAGCGGCCGAGTCCAAGGGCACCGGATATGCCGAGAAACGCCACAGCGAGGATGACCCAGCGATAGGCGGGGCCGTGCCCGGTCGTGGATTCGGCGTTGTGTGCTGCCCGAGCGGCCATCTCAGGCTAACCCTTCACTTCACGACGCGTTGCTCGGGCAGGGGAGGTAGCACCTGCACGCGCTCGCCGGTATCGAGGCCGCCCTCGCCGAGCATGAGGGCCGCGAAAGCTCCGGCGAAGAACAGCCCTGCGGAGAACAGATAGGTCGAACCGAGAGACCCCAACGAGTCGCTCATCACGCCGCCGATGTACGGACCGAGGGTCTGACCAAAACCAACGAGGATGGTGACGAAGCCCAGGGAGGCCGATGCCAGCCGGTAGCCGAACTTCTCGGAGCAGGCGACGCCGACCAATCCAGGCACTGCCGGTCCACTGGCGCCGAAGAGTACCGCAGAGACGGCGAGCGTGCTCACGTTGGGACGCAGCGCGAACAGCAGCGACCCCACTCCCGAGAAGGTCAGCATGAGCGTGATGGCCAGCTTGCGGCCGATCTGGTCGGAGATGCTCCCCCACAGGGCTCCGCCGAACAGGCCCGCCACGCCGAGTATCAGAAAGAGGTAGCCGGCTGTCTCGGCGCTGTAGCCGAGGTCGGTGGTCAGACGCTTCTGAAAGAACGTGAAGTAGATGAGGAGGCCGGCGCCGTAGAAGGCGTAGATGAGCCCCAGATGCCAGGCGTAGCCCGAACCGATGATGCGTTTGAGCTCGAGCGAAGGCTTGGGCAGGCGGGCACGCAAGTTGGCCGGCGCGGACTTGTCGAGAACGAGCTCTCCGCCCGGAGGGCTCGAACCTGCCGGCCGGTCTCGCAGAAGGGTCGCACACAGCACGGCCATGATGACCGTGAGTCCGGCGAACAGGTACCAGGCCAGGCGCCACCCGTCGTCTCCGCCGGCGGCGATCAAGCGGGGAATCGCGAGGCCGGCGACCACCATCGCGGGCGAGGCTCCGGCTGAGACGATGCTCGAGGCGAAACCCAGCCTCTGCGCGTCGAACCAAGCGGCCATGAGGGTCACCGACGGCACGAGCACCATGCCGTTGCCGATGCCGGTCACCAGGCGCCCGAAGGAGGCTACCCCCAGTTCGTTCGCCAATCCGGTTATCAACATGCCGGCCGCGGTGATGGTGATGCCCGCGGTGATGACTTTGCGCTGCCCCAGCTTGGAGGCCAGTACCCCTCCGACCGCGGCCATGATCGTGTACCCGGCCAGGTTCCACGAAGCGAGCGAACCCGCAGCGGCGCCACTGAGGTCGAGGGACTGCTGCATGGACGGCAGGATGGCGCTGTATCCGAAACGGCCCAGGCCGAGAGCTCCAAAGACGCCGAAGAAGGCGACGACCAACACCATCCACCGATAATGCCGGCCTCGAGCTCGCTGCCGCGGGTCGGGAGTGCGCTGGAAGCTCGGTCCGGGGTCTCTCACGTAGCTATCTCGGCGATGATGCCGTCGAGGATGCGTGAGGATATGCCCGCCGTGATGAACTCCTCCATGCCTTCGAGCATGGCCAGGTTCTCGAT
>JAKAHF010000279.1 GCA_021815245.1 Actinomycetes bacterium | reverse complement strand
AAAAATCCGGAGAACCTCCATGGCCGATTCGGCCATGCCTTCCGGGGTATCGCCATACCGGCTCATGATCCTGTCGGACAGCGATCCATGATTCACCCCAATACGAATGGCAGTACCATATTCTTGACATATTTTTAGCAAAGGCATTACCCGGTCGTGGATGTGTTCCAGTTCTAATTTGTATTCCTCATCCGAATATTCCAGGTGTTCGAATTTCTTTTTATCGATATAGTTGCCGGGATTGATGCGTACTTTTTCGACAATGCGTGCCGCAACTTCAGCCACTTTTGGGTTGAAATGGACATCGGCCACCAGCGGGTTCGCATAACCGTCAGCACGAAGCTGCTTCTTGATTGCTGCAAGTGTTTCAGCATCCTGTATGGTGGGTGTGGTAATCCGTACATAATCAGCCCCGGCATCGATAATGCGTTTGCATTGTGCAACCGTAGCCCGAATGTCGTGCGTGGGGGTGTTGGTCATCGATTGCACGACGATAGGGCTGCCCCCGCCGACGGGCACACCGCCTACATTGACCTGCAGCCGACTGGCCATCGCCTCTCGTTCTAACCGAAGGTGAAGAGCCGGCCGATGTCGTTGTAGGTCGCGACCAAGAAGAGCAGGAAGAAGAGGGCGAGACCGACCATGGATATTCGCTCGAACACCCTCAGCGAGACGCTCTTGCCGCGGATGCGCTCGATGATGCTGAAGAGCACGTGCCCGCCATCCAGCGGCAGCAACGGGATCATGTTGAGAATCGCCAGGTTCACACTGATCAGCGCGAGAAGCATCAGGTAGTACCCGCCCTCATAGGCCTGCGTCGACAACTGGATAATGCCCACCGGCCCGGCAAGGCCCTGGTCTCCTGTCACGGGAGCTTCGCCCGAGAACATCATGCCGATGCCCTTGAAGATGAGCACGACCATCTCACCCGTCTTTCGGCCCGCATACCCGAACGACGAGGCGAAACCGAGACTGCGATGCTCCGACTCGGCGGCGAATCCCACCCTGCCGGTGCCGTCCTCTTGAAGCTGCGGGGTCATGCTCAGCGTGACCAACGTGCCACCGCGGTCGACGACGACTTGGATCTGCTCACCCGGCCTGATCAAGATCTCGGCTCGGATGTCCTCATAGCTGTCCTTCTCCTGGCCGTTGACGCTCACGATGCGGTCGCCGACCTGCAGACCGGCGGCTTCGGCCGGCATGCCCTCCTGCACCTCGGCGACCACGGTGCTGTAGACCATCTCGCCCTGCACGGCCGAGGCGCCCCACACGAGCAGGAACGCCACGATCATGTTCATCGCCACGCCTGCGACGATGAAGAGAAGCTTGTGCCAGAACGGATGCGCGTAGTAGCGACGCTCCACGGGCGTCGACGCTATCTCGTCGGCGCTGAGGGCCCGCTTGCCCGCGAGTCTGTCTTCGGGGTCCTGAGGCCGCCGCACCGAGCGCCGGTACTGTTCTTCGGCCTCCATCTCCCGAGCCTCCGCCACCCGCGCATCGAACTCTTCCTTGTGCATCCCCGTGACTCGCACGTATCCGCCCAGGGGCACGGCGGAGATGCCATAGACCGTCTCGCCGACGCGTTTGCTCACCAAGAACGGGCCGAAACCAAGGCTGAACTCCTCGACCCGCATGCCTGAAAGTTTCGCCACCATGAAAGGGCCGAATTCGGGGGCCAGAATCAGAAAGCCCAAGCCCACGATCGCTATGACTATGCCGACGAATGTCGTCACGATGTTCCGTTCCTCGTTGTGTACTGAGCCGCGAACCGCCTGCAGTCGTCGACCGCTGCGCTTCTCGCCGATGCATCGACGGCCGCTACCTCGTCGTACGTTCCGAACTCCTGCCGGTCCGAGCGCTCTACGGCCAGTCGCACCACTTCAAATATACCTGTGAACGGCAGCGACCCCCCAAGGAAGGCACGAACCGCCACCTCATTCGCCGCGTTGAGCGCACATGCCGCCCCATCCCCCAGCGACCCGGCACGCCGCGCCAACCGGATGGCGGGGAAAGTCTCCTCGTCGGGAGCCGCGAAATCAAGGCTCACACCCGAGCGCAGATCGAGACGCTCGACGGCCACTTGAGCCCGTTCGGGATAGTGCAGCGCATACGCTATCGGCACCCGCATGTCGGCGACACCCAGGTGGGCCAGCAAGGCGCCGTCGTTCAGACGAACCAGGGCGTGTACCAGGGACTGCGGGTGAAGCACCACCTCTATGAGGTCGTATGGCACGTGGAACAGATGGTGGGCCTCGATGACCTCCAGGCCCTTGTTCATGAGGCTGGCCGAATCTATGGAGATCTTCTCGCCCATCGCCCATGTCGGGTGGGCCAACGCCTGCTCACGAGTGCAGGTCGCGAGCCTCTCGCTATCCCAGCCACGAAACGGACCACCCGAGGCGGTGATGACGAGCGATTCGATCGATGAAGCGCCCGCCGCGCCGACAAGCTGAAACAGCGCCGAATGCTCGGAATCGACCGGCAGTATCTCGATGCCCGCCTTCTTGGCCAAGCCGGTCACCAGATGGCCCGCGCACACGAGGCTCTCCTTGTTGGCCAATGCCAACCGGCAGCCCTTCTCAAGGGTAGCCACGGTGGCCTCGAGACCCGCGAAGCCCACGATCGCGTTCAATACGAGGTCGGCCTCGACCTCTCGCACCAACCGCGCCGCCGCGCCCTTCCCCACCCGTACGTTGAGCTCCGGATAGAGAGGCCGGGGAAGTCCGGCGCCTGCTTTCTCGTCCGCGACGGCGATCTCAGCCACCCCGAACGACGTCGCCTGCTCGAGAAGCGCGCCGACGTTGCGGTCACACGAGACTCCCACGAGCTTCAGGTCGCGCGAGGCGGCGATCACCTGCAACGCCTGGACGCCTATCGACCCGGTGGAGCCGAGGACTACAACCCGTTTCACGTGGCCACCACCACCAGATCGCCCAGCACCCATACGGCCACCCAGTAGCCGACGAACCCGGCGAAGAGCAGCGAGTCGAACCGGTCGAGCACGCCACCATGGCCGGCCAGAAGATGACCGGAGTCCTTCACCCTGAAGTCGCGCTTGAAGGCCGACTCGAACAGGTCGCCCCACTGGCCCACGATGCCGATGGCAAGACCCAAGACGATGGCGTCGCGCGTCGGAAGCCAGTCGGAGTAGATGCGCACCACGAGGGCTGCCACAACAGAGCCCACCAGGCCCCCGAGAGCGCCTTCGATCGTCTTGCCGGGCGAGATCTGAGGGGCCATCTTGTGCCGGCCGATCGCCCGCCCCACGAAATACGCGAATGTGTCGTTGAGAATCGTGGCCGCGAGCAGGAGCAGGGCAAGAGCCATGCCGTGATTGAGCGCCCGCAGCTGCAGCACGTAGGCGAACCCCCCGGCGATCCACAGCACCCCAAAGGCGGTCATGGCCATACGACCGACGAGATGCGCCCCCAATTCCCCGAAGAGCGACCAGAAGAACGTCAACAGCACGAGGGCCGCCAGCCCGAGAAGAAGCCCTTGGGTGCCCAGGTAGAACGACCCCACGACAACGATGAGGCCCGAGATGTATCCCACCAGCAGGTTCGGCCGGTACGGGCGCAGGATGGTGTAGTACTCGTGCAGACCGATGATCGTCACCAGCGCGGCCAATCCGAGCATGAAGTAGCCCCCGAGGATGACGGCCGCCAACCCGATCGGAAGCCCGATCGCCGCGACCAGCAACCGGCTCCTAAGCATTCGTGTCCCCGGAGCGGGCGCCGAAACGGCGTTCGCGGCCGGCATACACGGCAAGCGCCTTCTCGAGTTGCTCCTTGCCGAAATCAGGCCACAGACAATCGGTGAAGTACAACTCCGAGTAGGCGGACTGCCACAGGAGGAAGTTCGACAGGCGGCACTCCCCTGAGGTGCGGATGCACAGATCGGGATCATGCATGACCCGCGAGTACAGATGCGCAGCGATGTCGGCTTCGGTGATCGCTGCAGCATCGACACCATCGGCGACAGCTGCGCGTACGGCATCGACGATCTCGTTGCGGCCGCCGTAGTTGAACGCGATGAAGAGGACCATATCTCTGTTGTTCTCTGTGAGAGTCTCGGCCCATGCGATCTTCGCCAAGAGCTCCTCGCTCAAGCCGGCGCGGCGGCCTACGAAGACGATCCGGCAATCGTTCTCGTGAAGACTCGGTACTTCGGCGTCGATCATCTCGGCGTGCAGCCTCATCAGTCCCTGCACCTCATCCGACGATCGGGTCCAGTTCTCGCTCGAAAACGAGTAGAGCGTCAGTTGCTTGATGCCCAAGTCGCGGCAGGCCTCAACGGCTCGGCGCACCGCTTGGGTGCCCGCGCGGTGTCCAAGACCCACAGGCAGCCCGCGCCGTTTGGCCCAGCGGCCGTTGCCGTCCATGATGATGGCTACATGGTAGGGAACAGCGCCCCTCGCTGGCGATTGGCCACCGTCAGCGGAGCGTGAGTCCTCTCCGCGTGACGCGGGGCCTCCCGGACCCCGCAGCAGGAATCTGATCCGGTCGATCAGGTTCACTTC
>JAKAHF010000278.1 GCA_021815245.1 Actinomycetes bacterium | reverse complement strand
CTCGGCGTGCTGGCCGGTCTCGACTCCCGGGCGCGGTCGTTCTTCGAGGCGATCCGCTGGGTGGGCATGACCATACCGGTAGTCATCATCGTGGTGTTGATCGCTTTCTGGTTCGGCCTCGGTCATTTCGCGGTGATGCTGGCGGTCGCGCTCATCGTCATCCCGACCGTCTATATAAACACCGTGGCCGGCATACTCGCCGTCGACGGGCGGCTGGTCGAGATGGGCCGCGTGTACCGCTTCTCGCCCCGCTCCCTGCTTGCCGAGGTCTATGCGCCCGGCATCGCCTCGCCGGTCATGGCCGGACTCACCCTGGCCACCGGAGTCGCCGTGCGGGCGGTGGTGTTGACCGAGGTCATGGCGGCGATGAGCGGCATCGGTCATTCTTTCACCAGAGCCTGGGTCAATCTCGAGACCCCCGAGATGTTCGCCTGGATCATCGTCGTGCTCGCCCTCATGGCTCTCATCGAGTTCGCCGCGTTGCGACCGCTTCGACGGCGGGTCATGCGCTGGAGAAAGGTGGCGCAGTGATCACCTTCGATCGGGTGAGCAAGAGTTTCGATACGCTCAAAGTCTTCGATGCTCTCTCGCTTCACATCGCCGCCAACGAGATCGTGGCCGTAGTCGGACCCTCAGGGTCGGGCAAGACCACTCTTCTCAAGATGGTCACCGGCATCGTGCGGCCCGACGAGGGCAGCATCGTCGTCGCTGAGGGAGCGGTGGGCTACGTCTTTCAGGAGCCCCGGCTGCTGCCGTGGCGCACCGCGCTCGACAACGTGGCCGCTGTTCTGCGGGCCCAAGGTGTCGAGAAGGCCGAAGCGCGGCGGCGCGCCGCCGGCTGGCTCGATCGGGTCGGTCTCGCCGGGTTCGAGCGCTATCACCCGGCCGAGTTGAGCGGGGGTATGGCGCAAAGGGTGTCGATAGCGCGCGCCTTCGCCGTGGAGCCGCGTATCCTTCTGCTCGACGAGCCCTTCAGCAATGTCGATCAGGCCCTCAAGGGATCGCTCATCGAGATCCTGCGCGGGGTCATGCTCGAGCGTCGCACTACGGCCATGTACGTCACCCACGATCTGAGCGAAGCGCTGCGATTGGCCGATCGTGTCGTCGAACTGACGCCCGACAGGCGTCTGCGCGAGCTCGACTTGAGCGACCGGGCGGCCGTGGCGCGCCGGTGGTTGGCGGGGAGCGTCGGCGAGTTGTTGGGCTAGGCGTACTCTAGCCCCATGCACTTTGGCGGCGTTGCAATGATAGTGCAATGATTCTTGCAAGAGATGGATAATGCAACGCACTCATGCAGGGCGGCTTGCTCGAAGGGGGGAGCGATGATCACTGTCGCCGAGATCATGGCCACCATCGCGTCTGAGCGCGACGAGCGCGCCCGCGACGGCATGGCCCGCTACGGCATCAATGTCGAGAACGTCGCGGGTATGTCGATGCCGAGACTGCGGGCGTTGGCCAAACAGATCGTGGCCGACGCCGGCCGCACGTCGCCCGCGCGGCATGATCTCGCCTTGGAGTTGTGGGCGACCGGTTCGCACGAGGCGCGCATTCTCGCCGCGCTGGTCGACCTTCCTCAGCTTGTCACGGCCGGACAGGTCGAAGTCTGGGTGGCCGGCCTCGACTCCTGGGACGTCTGCGATCAGCTCTGCATGAACCTTCTCTACCAGACTGAGCTTGCCTGGACCAAGGCGCTCGAGTGGAGCACCCGTGAGGAGGAGTTCGTCAAGCGGGCCGGCTTCGCGCTGATGGCCGTGCTCGCGTGGAAGGACAAGAAGGCTTGCGACGAGGCGTTCGTGCCGTTTCTGGAGGCCATCGAGCGCGAGGCTACCGACGAACGCAACTTCGTCAAGAAGGCCGTCAACTGGGCGCTGCGACACATCGGCAAACACCGGGAGGGCCTGCTGCCCGAGGCGCTTGCGGTGGCGCGCCGGCTGGCCGAGTCCGACAGCCGGGCGGCCCGCTGGGTCGGCAAAGACGCCCTCAGGGAGTTGCAGGGCCGCTGACGGCCGGCCGCCGAACCGCGGCGTTCCGCAGGCGCGTTCCATGGGTCGCGGCCGCTCTAGGTGCGCCGCTTCGCCGCGCCTATGCCAGTGGCTCGTCCTGGGTCCAGTAGCCCTGCCTACTATAGTGAAGGTGGAGCTGAGTCTCGTACTCCCGGGTGATGGGCCGGTCGCTGTCGTATTCCGGAGCCTGCTTGATGGTCTCGCGGTCGAGGCTGAGGGAGAGGGTGCGCGCCTCCCACTCGATCTTCTCAACCCAGGTGGACGAGACCAGCGTGTGCGGGCCGGGCCACAAGCTGCGGGGATCGACCACAAGGTAGCGGATGGTCCACGTGTCGCCGTCGATGATGAATCCCGCGACGTGGCCGATCGGACCGTCGCTCGCGGCGATACTGTAGCCACGCACCTCTTGGCTGCTCCTGAGGGTGTGATCCCAGGACTCCTTCGCCTCGTCGTTCGTCTGGGGCGGAATCCACACGGGCTGAGGCGCGGCGCCCCAGATGTAGCTGCCGTACCAGTAGTACGGCCAGCCGTAGTAGTCCCCCAGACTCGTCTCGAACTGGCGTGACACGGGCGGGTCGGTGTCGGGTGTGGGGCTGTTCTCGATCTGCTCCTTGGTCAGATTCACCCGGATGGTGCGGGCCTCGTCGCTGACACCGGCCACCGCGTAGGGAGAAACGAGCACTTGTGAGGGCACGAGCCAGCCGCCGGTCTTGAGCACCAGGTAGCGGACGGTCCAGAAGCGGTCATCGAAGTAGAAGTCGGCGACGCCTACGGATTGGTCGTCCTTGGTGAGTAGGTCGTATTGGCGTAGATGGTCCGCGTTGTACAGCACGGCGCGCTCCTCTCCGTTGTGTCAGATGGAGAGCGCACCCGCTACCCGTCGGTCACACACGAACCACGAGCGGGTGGCTCCGCCAACACCCAACCTCAGTTGTACTGACCTCTTCATAGCATAGCCGTAGCATCGCACCATCGGCAATCAAACGCTCGCCGGGCGGCCGGCGGGGCTGACATCAAGGAGGTCGACCATGTTCGAGAAACAGCCGTGGATGCAGCGTGCGGGAGAGTACCCCCAAACCGACCAGCAGTACTATGCCCTTCTCGCGCGGGCCGTGTTCTCAGCGGGGCTGGGGCCGAAGGTGGTCGAGTCGCGGTGGAAGGAGATGACGACGGCCTTTCGCGGTTTCGACCCGGCTTGTGTGGAGCAGATGGACGGTGCCGACGTCACTCGTCTTCTCGGCGACCCCGCGGTTATCCGCAATCGGCGTAAGATCGAAGCAGTAGTTGAGAACGCCCGCCGATTCTTGGAGTGCACGGCAGAGGGAGTGACATTCCACGCCTATCTCACTGGGCTCGGGGCTGACTCCGATCTCGAGGAGGCGGCGGAGCGGCTGGCCGGGGTCTTCACCCATCTGGGAAGGACTTCGGCGCTGTTCTTCCTCTTCAGCGCGGGCTGGCGGCCGCGGGAGGTCGAGGCCGCCTAGGAGCCGTTTGGCCGCACGAGAAGGGAGGCTTCGATGGATCGCGACATACTCCGCGAGTGCGAATCGAAACTCGACGACTGGCTGCAACAGGGCTACCAAGTCATGGCCGACGACGTGGACGGCGAACTCCGGCTCACTGTGCACTATGTTTCCGAAGGCGGTGAAAGGGGCAGTGAACGCGAGCAGGAGTACTGGCCGATGGCGCCCGAGATCGTCGGCATGCTGTCCGAGAACGGCATCGAGATCAATCGTGCCCTGGCGGGCCCACGGTCGTGGGCGGGCCACCATCCCGAAGAGCGGGAGTAAGCACCGCCTGGAGACGCGGCTGATTCCCTGATTTCCCGGCTGTTTGCCGGTCGTGAAGCGTCAAGGATGGTATCTTTCGCAAGTATAGGAATGTAGGAAAGGAGACCTACCTTGGCTCGCGAAGTTGTGATCCGCTCTGCCGCTCGGACCCCCGTCGGGCGTTACCTTGGCCCCCTGCAGGATATCCCTGCCCCGAAGCTCGGCGCCATCGCCATCGCTGAAGCCGTGAAGCGCGCCGGCATCGACGGCAGTGACGTCGAGGAACTCATCATGGGCAACGTCCTTTCGGCTGGTCTCGGCCAGAACCCGGCTCGCCAGGCCGGCATTCTCGCCGGTCTGCCCGATGAGGTCCCGGCATGGACTCTCGGTGACGTATGCGGTTCGGGCATGAAGGCCGTGCACGAGGCCGCTCGCGCCATCCAGGCCGGCGATGCCGACGTGATCGTGGCCGGTGGCATGGAGAACATGAGCGCGGCTCCGTACCTCGTCCCCAAGGCCCGCTCGGGCTACCGTATGGGCGACGGCGTGCTGGTCGACGAGATGATCAAAGACGGTCTGTGGTGTGCCATGGACAACTGCCATATGGGCACCACCGCCGAGAACGTGGCCGAGAAGTACGGCATCACCCGCGAGGCGCAGGACAAGATCGGCTATGAGAGCCAGCAGAAGGCCGCGGCGGCCATCGCGGCCGGCAAGTTCAAGGAAGAGATCGTGCCCGTGATCATCCCGCAG
>JAKAHF010000277.1 GCA_021815245.1 Actinomycetes bacterium | reverse complement strand
AAGGCGATCGCCGACCTGCCGGAGGTCAAGCGGGCGTACAAGAACGGGCGGCTGTCGGTTTCGACCGGCACCACCTGTGATTTCGTGCTCGAAGAACTGACCGGCGAGAAGATCGATCCCTACCGCTATTGCATCGGCATGGTGGCCGATGGCTATCTCACCAGCAGCATGCCCGAAGACCGGCAGAACGCCCGTTTCTTCCTCAAGGGTGAAGCACAGCAGATGGACGCCCTCAAGTTCTTCGATACCTTCGAGAAGGGCGATGTGGTCGTGAAGGGTGGCAACGCCGTCGACTATGAGGGCAACGCCGGTGTGCTCGCATCGAACAACCAAGGTGGCACCATCGGCGGCATTCTCAGTTTTCTGTCGGTGCGGGGGATACCCCTCATCATGCCTGTCGGTCTGGAGAAATGCATCGGTTCGGTCGTCGAGGCGTCGACCGGGTGGGGGCAGCTCACCCAGTCGCACACCATGGGTCTGAACGTCTGGCTGTATCCGGTGACATGCGGTCTCGTCGTGACCGAGATCGAAGCCCTCGGCATCCTGGCGGGGGTTGCCGTGCGGCATGTGGCGAGCGGCGGCATCGCCGGCTCGGAGGGCGCCGTCGTGCTGCTCATCGAAGGCGATGCCAAGGGCGTCGAGAAGGCCTTCAACCTGTGTGAGAGCGTCAAGGCCGAACCGGCCGTACAGGTGCCGCGGCACAAGTTCTCGTAGCAGTCACTTCAGGCGGCTGCCCGTGCCCCGGGCGGTCTACTCTGTATCACCGAGGGCGCACGCGTAGTCGTGCGCCCTTTTCATTGCCGCGCCGATCGTTCCTCGCGGCTTCGCTCTATGAGACGATTCTTATCATCTTGTTAAGGTATTCATAATCCTGGCCTGTAGACTCGTTATAGTCGAGGTCAAAACCGAATGTAGAGATCAAGATCGAACTCCGGCGGCTCGCGTGAAGCGGCTCTTGCCACATGTGATCGCGGGCCGTCGTACTCATAGCGGCACGACAGGATGGCTCCGAACAGACGGAGCCGGGCGGGGTCCGCTCGACCGGGCCGAATCGATCGAATGAAGCGCCAGCATCGCCAGCAGCGCGCATCGCGCGCGCCCCATAGGCGCGCCCAGAAACGAAAGGAGATGAAGGACCATTGCGGACCTCTCTACGTTCACGCTGGGTCAGGTTGTCGGCTGTGGCGGTCATGGCGGTTGCCGTGGCGGCGATCGCCACCTGGGCATTCGCCGGGCAGGTGGGGGCTCATCCAGGTATGAGCTGCAATCCGGAACCCGGTCACGGGAGTCCTGGTTGCCACCGCGACGAAGCCACCACGACCACGGCGGCGCCGGCAACCACCACCACGAAGCCGCCCACCACGACCACCAAACCCACCACATCGACCACGAGACCGTCGACCAAGCCGAGCACCTCGACCACCAACCCGGCGACCCCGACAACGAAGCCGTCGACAACGACCACCGCCGGCGGTTCATCCGCGACGGGGGCCACGACTTCGACGAGCGGCAAAACCACGTCGACCGTCGACGCGACGACTTCGACTACGGGCGGTCTCGCGCCGGGCGATGACGACACGACCCCGACGAACGACGGCACTTCCAGCGAAGACTCCGCTCCGACGACCGCGAGTATCCCGGCTGCGCTGACGTCGGACGTCGACTCCGACTGCAACACCTGTCACGAGGGAGTGGGGCCCGAGTTCGCGGCGAGCATGCCCGACCACGTGCACTCCAACGCGGCTGCCGTTCGGGCCATATACGACACCAAGACGGCGTTCTCGATCCTCACCGGTTCGATCCTGGCCGTGGGCATGCTTGTCGTGGCGATGTCAATCATTCTGCGGGGCTTCGGGCGCTACAAGCGTAGGGCCGCACTCCGCAAGAAGGGACTCTAGACTCATCATGGCGAAACGCACACCGAACCAGAACCGCATCAAGGGAGACTCCATCGTCCGATTCGGAGTCCACCAGATAGTCCAGCACATCTTGATGTTCTCTTCGTTCGCGATCCTGGCCGTCACGGGCCTACCGATGAAGTACCGCAACACGGCGGGCAGCGAGTGGTTCATGGGCCTGATGGGCGGCCCCGACACAGTGAGCGCCGTGCATCACGTCGCTGCCTGGGTCATGGTGGGCGCCTGCGCATACCACTTGGCCTACCTGGTCTTCTCGGTGGTCGTTCTGAGGCGCCCGTTCCCCACGTCGATGTTGCCTCGTATCAAAGACGCCAGAGACTTCGTGCAAGACATGAAGCACACATTCGGCCTCAGTAGCGAGACCCCAAGGTATGATCGCTTCAGCTACCGCAACAAGGGCGCGTACTGGCTGGTGCTCACCGGCGCCTTCATAACCGTGGGCAGCGGACTGTTGCTCATGTACCCTGGCTGGACAGCGACCCACCTCGCGGGCTGGATGAACCCTCTCGCTCTTGTCATCCACAGCGACGCGGCGATCCTGGCGGTCGGTTGGATGGTCATCGTGCACCTGTACTTCGCGCACCTCTCCGCGCACATCTTCCCCATGGACAAGTCGATCTTCACCGGCAGGGTTCCGGTGGAGAGGTATAGGGTCGAGTTCCCGCTCGAATTCGAGAGGATCGTGGCCGCGGCCGAGGCCGCCGAGACGGAGGCCGTCGAGCCACAGCGGGAGATGAGACCGGGCTTGCAGATGTCATCGGAGCTGTCTGAGACGGCGTCGTAGGAGTCGCCGCCCACCTTACGCGGGCGTTACGACCCGACGGCTATAGTACGGCTAGCCTCCTCTTTGAGATACCCCAACCTCAAGAGAAAAGGCCCCGCCACACAGCAGCGGGGCCTTTTTCTCATCTAGTGGACGAGGCGAAGTTGGGCCAGAGGGTCGCCGCCAGCGCGGACGCCGACCGCTAGGGCTTCTCCGCGTCTCGCGCGATGCGGCTGTGGTAGAGGCGCACCGCCAACCGGCTGACGCGATCCCAGATCTCGAGCAGTCCGCCCGGAAAGATGAGCACCACGAGGATGAACAGCACGCCGAAGATCACCTGGTGCACGTCGGTGAGGTTGGCGGCGAGACGCTCGCGTACTACCACGAAGAAGGCGGCGCCGATCACCGGACCGGCGACCGTGCCCAGGCCGCCTATGTACGCGATCATGAGGGCGGTGAAGGTCCAGGTGGGGCCGAACGGAGCCTCGGGGTAGTAACTGATCTGCTGGAAGGCGAACACGCCTCCGGCGAAGCCCATGAAGAGCGCGCTGATCGCCAGCGTCAGCAGCTTGTGCCGCAGCACGTGTACGCCGGTCGCCTGCGCAGCCTCTTGGTCCTCGCGAACGCCGAGGATGCCCAGACTCCAGCGCGACTTGAGCAGACCCCAGGCGGCAGCCGTGGTGACGATCGCGAGACCAAGGGCGACATAGTAGGTGAGGGGCAGGTTGTAAGTGGCGATCTGAGCACCCGACATGGTCGAGATAAGCGGTTGGTTCTGACCGATGGTGATGCGCATGACCTCGGCAACGGCGAGCGTGCCGATGGCGAAGTAGGCCCCGCGTAGACGGAAGGTGGGGGCTCCGATGATCATGGCGAACATCACCGCGGCGACGCCGCCGACGATGAAGGCGAGGATGAACGGTGTGCCGTTGAACCACAACGTTCGCGTGATGATCGCGCCGATGCCGAAGAAGGCCGCGTGACCGAGGCTGGTCTGGCCGGCGAAGCCGCCGAGCATGTTCCAGCTCTGGCCGATGGTGACGCCGAGGGCGATGTTGAAGAAGAGGTTCCAGATGTTGTCCCTGGCGACCTGTTGCGGAAAGACGACGGCGAACACCAGGACTACGATGATTCCCGCGGGAGCGATCCAGCGTCGCCAGGCGGCGCGGTAATCGGGGCTTTGGAGTGGGGTGGTATTCGTCTTCATCGTCACTTCCTCACGAACAGGCCCTGCGGCCGTAGGATCAGCACGAGGAGGAAGATGACCAGACCGGCCACCTCCTTGTACGTCTGGGCGAGATAGCCGCCGGCGAGCGCCTCGACGACGCCGAGGAGTATGCCGGCGGGTAACGCTCCTAAGATGCTCCCCGTGCCCGCGAGCACGATGACGATCATCGCCTTGAGCGTCCACATC
Source organism: Actinomycetes bacterium (assembly GCA_021815245.1). The sequence goes on along the minus strand of JAKAHF010000277.1, from coordinate 436 downwards.
ATGCCGATGCTCGGCGCGAGTGAGTACGTGAAGGTGACGAACTGGCCGGCCACGCCGGCGAGCGCGGCGCCGAGAGCGAAAGTCAGCATGTACACGCGGTTGATGTTGATGCCCGCGAGCTCGGCCGACTCGTAGTCTTCAGCGGTCGCGAGAATGGCCTTGCCGGGGTAGGTCCTGCGTAGGAAGAAGTGGAGCGCCACCGTGATGACGAGCACGATGGCCAGGGTGGCGAGCCGTGTGTAGGGGAAGAGTACCCCGCCGACGCTGAAGCCTTGGCCCGAATACGACGCCTGCACCGAACGCTCGTCGCCCGTGAAGAGCGCCTGAGCCAGGTTCTGCAGCACGAGACCGAGGCCGAAGCTGACGAGCAGAGAGTTCTTGAGTTTCTCCTCGCCCAGCAGTCGCACGATGTTGCGGTACACCACCCTGTCGAGCA
>JAKAHF010000276.1 GCA_021815245.1 Actinomycetes bacterium | reverse complement strand
ATCTTGTGTGATGATCTGCTATGTCCGAACATCGTCTGTTCTCCGCCCTTCGCTTCAGCACCAGCCTATGGTACTGCCTGGGCGACCAGCAGACCTGGCTGCGCCGGGTGGCCGGATGAGGAACTCGCCTCGCGCGCAAAGTATCGGGGTTCGTACGATAATTGCACGGAACATTTCCGCATAGGGGCCACCCACTCCTGGGGAGCGGGGACTGCATGCCGCGAGGAGACGCATCTTGAACCTCCGTGATCCACTGACCGCCGGTCTGGACGAGCAGGGACGCCTGGTGCTGCCCGCCGCGTTGGCCGAACGTCTTGGTCTGAAGCCCGGGAGTTCGGTCGTGCTCGACGAGGAGGCCAACAGCTTCAGAGTGCGCCGCCCGGTGGAGCAGCTCGCCAAGGTCTACCTGGAGCCCACCAGCCGCTGCAACCTCAGCTGTCGCACCTGCATCCGCAACACGTGGGAGGAGTCGCTCGGCGACATGACCGAGGAGACCTTCGCCAACGTGCTGCGGGGCTTGGCCGCGTTCACTCCGCGCCCCGAGGTGTTCTTCGGCGGCTTTGGGGAGCCGCTCGCCCATCCGCGCATCGTCGAGATGGTCGAACGGGTCAAGGCGGCCGGAGTCCCCAGGGTGGAGCTCATCACCAACGGCTGCCTTCTCGACGGAAAGACATCGCGGCGCCTGATCGAAGCCGGACTCGACACCCTGTGGGTGTCGCTCGACGGCATCCGGCCCGAAAGCTACGGAGACGTGCGACTCGGCGCGCTCCTGCCTCAGGTGCTCGAGAACCTGAGGGCCTTCCGTGACCTGCGCCGCGAGCTGAGAGTCGAGCCTCTCCCGCCGCAAGAGCGAGTGCGGTATGAGTATCACGAGGGCAACATCGACGGCTACGGGGAGTATCGGGCGCTGCCCGCGTTGAAGCCGCAGCTGGGCATCGTCTTCGTGGCCATGCGCCGCAACATCGCCGACCTGCCCGACCTGGTGACAACAAGCCGGCTCTTGGGCGCCACGAGGTTCCTCGTCACCAACGTGCTCGCGTACACCAAGGACCTCGTGCCTGAGATCCTCTACGAGGGACTGCTCGGCATGTCACCCATGCCCCGGCCCTGGACCGGATGGGTGCAGTTGCCGCCGATGGAACTGACCGAAAGCACGAAAGACGCGTTGCTCACGGCCACGCGTGCCGACCACTGGACCCTGGCCGACGCCGACACCAGTGGCGTCACCCGCCGGTGCCCGTTCGTCGAGGCCGGCAGCACTACCATCACCCATGCGGGCGATGTGAGTCCCTGCCTTGCGCTGACGCGAACGCACACAGAATTCGTCGGCGACCAGGAGCGTCGCGTCGCCAACCACGTCGTGGGCAGGCTTTCAGAGAACCACCTCGCCGACATCTGGTCGGCTCCGGACTACGTCGATTTTCGCAGGCGGGTGCAGGGCTTCGAGTTCTCCCCATGCATCGCGTGTGGTGGCTGCAACTTCACCGAAGGCAACGAAGAGGACTGCCTCGACTACGAGTCGCCTCGTTGCGGAGCCTGCCTCTGGAGCCATGGCCTGATCCGCTGTCCGTAGCTACGAGCACCGGGGACCGGTGCGACCCGCCGCCGAGGCGGGCCACCACCGGGGCAGGCCGCTGGGCGCCTCAGGAACAGGCCGGGACGCGTCGCTTCAGAAACAGAAGCAAGGCCTCGCCGTCGGCGAACGCCTGAACGTGGAAGGCCTCCCAGCCGTTCTCGCCCCACTGGTTGAGGGTCGCCTCACAAGGAAGCGTGTCGGGTCCGTACTTCTGAAAGGCCACCGGGCCCACGACGACCTTGAGTACCCTGTACTCCCAGCGATCGGTGCCCTCCCGGGGTGATTCTTCAACGATGCCGTCGCTCACCACGCCTCCTTTCAGACTATGCCGCGCAACCGTGTCACGGCCGACCTGTACACGTCTCCACCGAGAGTCTACGCCTGCGGCGCCCATCGGATATCGGATCGTTGACAGGCGCGCAACCTCGTCATAGTCTGAATTCAATAGGTCCTTTCCCGTGGACCGCGATCCCGCTAGTCTCCAGCCATTCGCGCGTATGAAGGGGGTACCGTGACGATGAAACGTAGAATACTGCTCGCCGCAGTTTTGGCCGCGCTCATGACGGTGGGGCTGAGCGTCGCCGGTCTGGCGGCTCCCGCTCCTGTTCTCCAGGTAGGCGGCTCCGGGAGCATCGAGCTCTCCGATGGTTCGATAGCCGATATCACCATCGATGCACAGACTCTCGGCAAGCCCGAGACCAGAACCTGGGACACCCCCGCGGGCACCGTCTACTACGACGTCTACAAGTGCAAGGGATTCGTGAACATATCGGTTGAGGACGCGGGTCTTTCGTTCAAGGCCCGGGTCGAGGAGATGTACGCCCTGTGGGAAGGTGTGCACGGTGTGAGCATCACCTACAAGTTCAAGGGTGTGTCCTACGCGATGTACATCACCGATAATGCCTACGGCGACTACGCGTGGCTGGCGCCCCTTCCGATGATCGCGATCGGCGGCGGTGAGTCGCCGGTGACGGGAGACTTCACGGTCGTCGTTCCCTAGTGGCTTACAGCCTCGCCGAACAGGTTGCCGTGGAGAGCGAGATCGCCCTTCTCCACTTCGTCGCATCGAGAATGGCTACGAGATCTCGAGCCGTCCGCGGGAGGAACCTATGAGAGGCGTTCGGGGCATAGGGCTTGTCGTTGTATCGGTGTGCCTGCTGGTCGCAGCCGGCTGTGGGGCTTCGGATAGCGGGGCTCAGGACGTGGCCGGTGGACAACTGACCGCTCCCTACCTCGGTCAGGACCCTCCCGGATCGGAGCCCCAGGTATTCGCCCCCGGCATCGTCTCCGACCCGCAGTTCATGGAATGGTGCGGCACCTTCTCTCCCGACGGCAGCGAGTACTACTTCAACCGCTTCGTCGACGACTCGCTCTCGAAGCTCTTCGTGACAAGATTCGCCGACGGCGGCTGGACGTCCCCCGAGCCTTGCGGGTTCACCGGCGACTACTCGGCGGCCGAGCCGCACCTCACGCTCGACAACAAGAGGCTCTACTTCAACTGGAACAGGGACGGCAAGGCTCTTTCCGATCCGACGAAGATGCCCGAGTACTACTTCGTCGAGCGGACGACCGACGGGTGGTCCGAACCGCGTGACGCCGGACAGGGCATGTTCCTGAGTTCCGCCCTCGACGGAGCGATCTACACCACCGATATGTCCGACCGCGTCGCCACTCACAAGACATACCTGGCCCGGGTGGAGACCGAGACGGGCGTCTTCGAGAACTACCAGCGCCTCGCCATCGAACCCGGCCTCGGCATACAGGCCCATCCCGGCATAGCGCCTGACGGCAGCTACATCCTCTTCGACATAGACGGCGGCAGCCACATGTTCGTGAGCTTCAGACAGGACGACGGCACCTGGGGCACCGCGATAGACCTGACCAAACACGGTTTGGACCCCCTGGCCGGCGGCGGCTACGTCTCACCCGACGGCAAGTACCTGTTCTTCGCGCTCAAGGACGACATCTGGTGGGTGGACGCAAGTTTCATCGAGGATCTGCGTCCGAACTAGACTACGAGAGAAAGCCGGCGTGGGGAATCGAACCCCAGACCTGCTCATTACGAGTGAGCCGCTCTGCCATCTGAGCTACGCCGGCCTGCAGAACGCGGCGCCTCAAGACCGGCACCGCGAGCGATTTAGTTTAGAAGTTCCGTAGCGGCCTGACAAGGCCGCGCGCCGTCTATTCTCCCCGTATGGGCACGATGCACATGAACTCGAACGCCGAGTCGCCGTTGTTCCTGAAGTTGTGCAGCTCGTCCGACGGGACGAACACGTAGTCTCCGGCGGTCACCGAGATCTCACTGCCGTCCGAATCCACCGCCAGCCCCCGGCCCTCCTCGATCTTCACCAGGTGCGGAAAGCCATGCGTGTGGCGCGGAGTGGCCGCTCCGGGCTCCAAAGTGAAGTGACGAAGCACGATCTCGTCGGAGCCGTCCGCCGGACCGAGCACGATCTGCTTGCTCACACCCTCATAGCCTGGGATCTCGTTGGCAGGCACTTCGTCGCGTCGTTTGATCCTCACCCTACTCCTCCTCGCCTTAGAACATCACCACAGCGCCGACACCCATCTCGATGAAGCCGCTATCAAAGGCGGCCCTCATGCTGGAAGTCGCCACCTCTCCCGTGCAGTGCGCGGGTCCACACCGCAGCACGCCCCGCGCAGCCAGCGCCTCCGCGATGCGATCTGCCTCCGCAACCGAGGCCGAGGAGAGATGGAACCCACCCAGCACCGCGGCCACCGGCTCGCCCGCCAGAGCTGAAGCCGCGTCCACCACCTCGACGATACCCGGATGCGCGCATCCGGTGATGAGCACGGCTCCATTGCCGGTCGCGAGCAGCAACGCGCATTCGTTCACTTCGCCCATGCCCGCGGTAACGCGCACGCCCGCGCAGATGGTCTGCGCCGAAGAGGTCGCCCGGTAGACGGCAGCGGAAGCGTTGGCAGCGAGCAGCGCCTCGAGCGGG
>JAKAHF010000275.1 GCA_021815245.1 Actinomycetes bacterium | reverse complement strand
GTCGGTCGTCGGATTCATGAGCCGGGTGTAGATGTTGCCGAACTCCTTGAGCCCGAAGAGCCCCGCCGCGTGCTCCGCGTCGCGAAACACGTAGCTCGTCGTCTGATAGAGAGGCACCGCTCTCGACAGCGTGTCCTCGTCGGGAACGTGGCCCGCGTGGAGCGCCAGCGTGTCGGGGCTGAAATTGTCGAGGTTGAACTCCGTCATGGGGATGCCCCCTTGGTGGCAACGAGGTCAGGTTGCGCCGGGCAGGCCGCCACGCGGCCTCTGCGTGGAACGCTAGAGGACCTTGATGGTGCTTGTCAAGCGGGCGATAGGGGCAGCGTGTCGAGGAGACCGGCCAGTGACCCCAGATCGGAAAGCACATAGTCGGGAAGCGAGGCGCCGTGCCGAGCCTCGGCCTCGGCCAGATCGGCCTCGGTCGAGATGCCCGTGAGCACCATCGCCGAGATCATTCCGGCCGCGACGGCCATGTCTATGTCGGTCTCGAGCCGGTCGCCGATGAACAAGGTCTCGCCGGCAGGCACGCCGGTGACCCTGGCAAGAGCGGCAGCAAGCGCCAGTTCGGGCTTGCCCATCACCACGTCGGGCTCCCTTCGGGCCGCCGTGGTCACCGCGGCCACCACAGCGCCGGCGCCGGGCACCTCCCGGTCGGGAGTCGGAAAGGTGGCGTCACGGTTCGTGGCCACGAACAACGCTCCGCGCGCGATGGCGTATTGGGCGGCCGCCAAGCCGGCGAAGGTAAACCGCCGGTCCATGCCGACCACGACCGCCGCCGGCGCGGGCGCGCCGGGAGCGGCGTCACCGGCGTAGTAGGGCGAGAAACCCGCCTCGGTCAGCTCCCGCAGCAATCCTTCCTCTCCCAGCACCATCACAGCCGCCCCGCGCGGCACTCTCTCCTGCAACCAGACGCCCGCTACAAAGGCGGAGGTCAAGACGCGCTCGGGTCCGGCAGGGAGGCCGAGGCCCTGGAGTCGATCGGAGACCACATCGCGGTGCGCGGTCGAGTTGTTCGACACGTAGCGCAGATCGAGACCGCGCCGCACCACGCCGGCAAGAGCCTCGGGAGCGGCAGGCAGCATCTGCGGGCCACGCCACACCACGCCGTCGAGGTCGAGCGCGACAAGCCTCACCGGACCCCGTGGCGGCGTCGCCCGTAGTGTCCTGAAACCGGCGCGCCCAGCCGAGGCGCCACTCATTTCAGCAATCCCGTCAACGTGACCACCCGTCCCAACAACGAGTACTCGAGGTCGATAGCGGCCGCCGGACACATCTCGTGACAACAGTAGCAGCGGATACACAGGGAATCGTCGACCTTCGCCACCTTCTTGGCCTTGTCTATGGTGATGGCCTGCCGCGGGCACGCGCGCTCGCAAGCGGCGCACAAGGTGCAGCGATCGGCTTTCGGCCGCGGCATGCGGCTGAATCGCTCGAGCGCCCAGCGCAAGGGCCTGTCGAGAAAGCCACCCGTGCCGAGGCCGATGCCGTCGTAGGGAGCCGGCTTGGCGAAGTCGTCGACGGCCAGATCGGCTACTGCGACGCCAAGGGTGTCGACCCCGGCCTCGTGACCGTCCCACAGTCCCCGCTTGTGAGCGGCCACGAGCGTGGGCACCGAGGAGCAATCGAGCCGGGCGATGCGGCAACAAGCTACGTCGACGAGCGTCGGGTCGGCTCCGGCGACCACCACGCCGAGGTGCCGTGGCGAACCCCCCGTGCCGGGGCCGTCGCCCTCAAGCGCCGTTACGCCATCTACGACATGCAGACGCGGTTTGACGAAGTAGACCACGTCGAGCAGCATGTCGGCGAAGCGCTCGGGCTCGGGCAGCTTGCCGTGGAAGGCGGCCTTGTTCAGTCCCGGAATGACGCCGAAGAGGTTCTTCGTGGCCGCCGACAAGGTCATGAACAGGTGGGTCTTGAACTTGGGCACGTTTATGACCCCGTCGGCCTCGAGGATCGGCGTCATGATGTCGAGGCGGTTCGCCACGACCGCACCGGGGTTTGAGACACTCCGCCAGCCGGTGTCGAGGCTCAGGTCGAAGCCGTGCTTGTCGGCCACTTCCCGGTAGCCGGTCGCGCGAAAGGCACGCTCGAGCACGGGGGCGGCGTGCAGAAGCCCGGTGCCGGGCCCATCGACTACGAGCGGCGTCGCCCCGGCCTCGCGCACTTCGAGGGCGACGGCGGCGACCATCGCCGGGTGCGTGGTGATGGCCCTCTCGGGCGGCACCGCCATGAGAAGGTTGGGCTTGATGGCGATGCGCTCGCCAGGCTTGACGAACGCTGCCATGCCGCCGAGCGGAGCGAGCGCCTCTCTCACCGCCGTGCGCACAGCTTCGAGTTCGTAGCCGGCACACTTCGCCGCGGCGACCAGGTGTGACTGGACGCCGGTGTTCTCGGGTATCTCGTACGATTGTGCCAGTGGGGACCCTCCGGTTCCGAGCGACTGCTATTCTATCCCGCGGGCATCCGGTCCACCCAAGAGGAGGTCGATCGCGACATGGGAATGATGACCTTCAAAAGTGACCTTCTGGAGAAGGTCCCCCGACTACCCGATACGACGAGCTTTCGCTTCTCGCGTCCGCCGGAGTACACGTTCGAGGCCGGCCATTTCTTCTCCATCACTATCGACTCGCCCGATGGTCCCCTCACACACTCCTTCAGCCACGCCGACTCGCCAACCGAAGGCTGGATCGAACTGACCACGCGGTTGACCGGCTCGCCGTTCAAGACCGCGCTCGACTCGCTCCCGCTCGGTGCGGAGGCCGAGGTCGAAGGCCCCTACGGCACGTTCCTCTTCGCCTACGACGAGCCCAAGATCGCGTTCCTCACAGGAGGCGTTGGCTTCACTCCCGTGCGGAGCATGCTGCGCTATCTTGCCGACACCGGCGGGGCGGGGCGTATTGCCGGCCAGGAGATCGTTCTCATCTTCGGCTCGATGACCGAGGACGGCATTCTCTACCGCGACGAGATCGAGGCGTTCGCTCAGGCCATCCCCGGCATGCGCGTGGTGCACGTCATCACCAAACCGAGCGAGACATGGAGCGGCCATTCCGGATTCATCACCGCCGACGTGGTCAAGGCCGAGCTGGGCGCGCCCACCGGCTGGAAGTACTACATCGTCGGCCCGCCTCCCATGATCGACGCCATGTGGAAGGTCATGAACACCCTCGAGATCGCGGCCCCGCGGGTCACGGTCGAGGGCTTCGCCGGATATCAGTCGTAGCCGCTCGATAGCCGGCGTTCGGAATGACGCATCTATGACCGACGGTCTGCCCAGAGGTGCCGGCACCGCGATCTTCGCGGGCGGGGGGGCTTGGCTCTCGGCGCCCTTCGCAGGCGACGAGGCCGTCATTCTCTCGCAGCCCAAGACGATCCTCGTCGCGCACAGTCTCGGGGAGTTGACCCCGCTGCTCGACGAGGTCGAGGCGGCGCAAAGGCGGGGCGACTACGTAGCCGGCTACGTGACATACGAAGCCGGTGCCGCATTCGGCTTCACGGTGCGCGCGCCCGCGGCCGACGCCTTGCCCTACGCGTGGGTCGCCTTCTACGAGTCCGAATCGGCCACTATCCTACCCGCCCACGCCTGGCAGGGGCTTCTCGACGGCGTCGACGAGTCGGCGGCGCAACACGCGCTCACGGGGGTCACCCCGGCGCTCAGCGTCAGCCGGGAGGAGTATTCCGCCGCCATCGGCTCGGTGCGTAGCTACATAGAGGCAGGCGACACCTACCAGATCAACTACACGGTGAGGGGGCGCTACCAACTGGCTCCCGCACCCGGGTGCGCCCCCATCGATCCGCTCGACTACTTCCTCGCCCTCGTGCTGCGCCAGGCCGTGCCCTACGCCGCCTACCTCGACCTGGGCGACGCGCAGATCATCAGCCTCTCGCCCGAGATGTTCGTGCGCAGAAGAGGAGACGTGCTCGAGAGCCGGCCCATGAAAGGCACGCGGCCGCGCGGCGGCGCCCATGCCGAAGACGTGGCTCTCGCGTACGAGCTGACCGACACCGAAAAGGAGCGCGCCGAGAATCTGATGATCGTCGACATGGTGCGCAACGACTTGGGCAGGGTGTGTCTCACGGGCAGCGTGCGCGTGCCGGCCCTCTACACCGTCGAGCCCTATCGCACGGTGTGGCAGATGACGAGCACGGTGACCGGCACGATCCATCCTCGCCGCAGCCTCAGCGACATCATGGCGGCCGTCTTTCCGGGCGCCTCCATCACCGGGGCTCCCAAGTACCACACCATGGAGTTGATCGCCCGGCTCGAGACCGAGCCGCGCGGCGTATACACGGGCACGGTGGCCCTCTTCTGCCCCGGCGGCGACTTCACCGGCAATATCGCCATCCGCACCATCGTCCACCGCGACGGGGCGTGCATGCTGGGCACGGGCTCCGGCGTCGTCTGGGACGCCGAAGCGGGCGCCGAGTACGACGAGACCTTGGCCAAGGCCGCCTTCGCCACCCCGCCAAAGAGCGACACCTGGCGCCCCGCTCCACGGGCGCACCTCGACCCGGTAGTGCACGGCGCCGATGGAGCCCGGCTGTTCG
>JAKAHF010000274.1 GCA_021815245.1 Actinomycetes bacterium | reverse complement strand
TCGCCACTCTCCGCCTGCGCGGCGACACCAAGCCCTGCTACAACGTGGTCGAGATCGTCGATAGGCGTGTGAAGATCACGCGCTGCTACCCGTTCCAGGGCGGCGAGACGATCGTGGAGTTCGACGCCGGCTGATGAGGAGCAGCGCCGTAGCTCTGATCGACGGCGAGCACTACCCGTTGGTGGTCGTCGACGCGCTACGGCAGCTGAGCGACCGCTATGAATTCAAGGCGGCGGTCTTCTTGGGCGGCACCGAGAAGATAGCGTCGAGCGATATCGAGCGCGAAGCCGAGGGGCTCTACGGACTGCCGGTGATCTTCGACAGCGACATGGCGCGGGGTGTGGCGCGGGCCATCGACACCTTTCGACCCGACGCAATCGTTGACCTGAGCGACGAGCCGGTGCTAGGATACCCGCAACGTTTCCGCCTGATCAGCGAGGCCTTGGCGCGAAACGTGAGCTACTTCGGTTCCGATTTTCACTTCAACCCCGCGAGCGCAGAGCGCCTGTGCGCCAGTCCCTCCCTTTCCGTCATAGGTACAGGGAAACGGGTCGGCAAGACGGCCGTCAGCGGATACCTCGCGCGGGTTATTCAAGAGGTCGTCACCGGGCATGATGAAAGCCCGGCAGTGGTGGTAGTGGCGATGGGCCGTGGGGGTCCGGCAGAGCCCGAGCTGGTCGACGGGCGCAACGGCAGACTGCGCATCAGCGACCTGCTGGCTGTGAGCCGCAGGGGCAGGCATGCAGCCTCCGACCACTTCGAGGACGCTCTGCTGAGCGCGGTGGTCACTGTTGGTTGTCGACGCTGTGGCGGTGGGATGGCCGGCGAGCCGTTCGTCTCGAATGTGGCCGCTGGAGTGCGGGTCGCGAACTCGCTGCATCCCGAGGTCGTCATCCTCGAGGGCAGCGGGGCGTCGATGCCGCCGGTGGCCGCGAATGCGAGGCTGCTCGTAGCCGGTGCGCACCAGCCCGTCGGCAGCATCGCGGACCACCTGGGCACATACCGCGTGCTGGTAAGCGACGCGGTGGTCGTGACGATGGCGGAGGAGCCGATGGCTTCGAGCGCGAAGGTTCGGGAGTTGCTTGCGCAGGTGCAACGCATCAAGCCGGGCATCACGAGCGTGCCTGTGGTGTTCAGACCCAGGCCGCTGGGAGATGTGTCGGGCAGGAGACTGGCCTTCTTCAGTACGGCGCCTGAGTCACAAGGACCGACGCTTTGCAGGTTCGTGGAGGAGCGGTGGGGTGGCAGAGTCGTGATGTTCTCGAGCAGCCTATCCGACCGTGCGGCGTTGCGGGCGGATTTTGCCCGGAGGGAGTTCGCTGGGGTTGAAGCGGTGCTGACGGAGATCAAAGCCGCGGCCATCGATGTGGTGGCTGAAGAGGCTTCGCGGCGAGGGTTGCCGGTGATAGCGGTCGACAACGAGCCGCTGGAGGTCGCTCCGGCGGGAGCGGGCATGCTACGGGAGACGGCCGAACGGTTGCTGCGTGACGCGAGAGAAAGGTTCGAAGCCGGGAAGTGACGCGATGACGGTGCCTATCCAACTGGTCAGTGAGGGACACAGAGTACCCTTCTCCAAGGGTCTACTCACCACCACCCTCACCGCGACCGGCCTTCCGTGCGAGCGGGTGCTGACCGTGACCATGGAGGTCGAACGACAGTTGGCGGCCCTGCCCGAGCACGAGATCGCGGTGGAGCGGCTGCGCGAGCTGGTAGGCGCGGTGTTGACCCGGATGGAAGAGCCACGATACGTACGGCGCTACCACACGTGGATCCGGTTGGCTCGGCAGGACCGACCGGTGGTCATCCTGATCGGTGGCGCGACGGGGGCGGGCAAGAGCACCATAGCCGCGCAGCTTGCCGATCAGTTGGGCATCGTGCGCATGGTGTCGACCGACTCGATCCGCGAGATCATGCGGGCGGTCCTGTCGCGATCGCTCATGCCCGCCATCCACTACAGCTCGTACGAAGCTGGATCGGGGGTGCGCATACCACTGGGAACGGCGTTCGACTCCCATGTGGTGGGGTTCATGGAACAGGTGGACGTCGTCAACGTAGGCGTTCTGGCCCTGCTCGAACGAGCCATCGAGGAGCGCACGAGCCTCATCGTCGAAGGCGTTCACATGGTACCCGGCATGCTGGCTTCGGCGGGGGCGAGGGAACGCATCAAGGACCTTGTGCTGCTGCAACTCGTGTTGACGGTGGACGACGAAGCTCTCCATCGAAGCCACTTCTTGGTGCGCGAGCAGGAGACGTCGGGGCGAAGGGCCATCGCGCGCTATCTGAGCAACTTCGACGAGATACGCAAGATCCAGGGCTTCATCGTCGAGCGCGCGCGTGCCCAAGGGACCGTGGTCGTCGACAACGTGAGCATAGACGACACGTTGAGTCTAGTGGTGGACGCATTGTACGAGGTGATAGACGCGACTGAGGAGACTTTGGATGGCGAGTAGCCAAAACGGTTGTATCTGTAGCCGGTTCGCCGCGATCACGGAGGCCGGCGCGCTCGCGGCGGCCGGGCTGCTCGGCAGGGACGACGCCCTCGCCGCCGATCGGGCGGCACGCGTAGCCATGGCCGAGGAACTGTCGCGGCTTGCCATACGGGGTCGCGTCGTGGCCGGCCGTGGCATGGATGGAGATGGACCAGGCTTCGCCATCGGGTCCGAGGTGGGCAGTCCGGCGGGGCCCTGGGTGACGAGCGCGCTGAGCGCGGGTGAGCGCCTGACCGACGATCCCGAGTTTTGGGATCTGGCAGTGGACCCGCTGCAGGCTCCGAGCTCACTCGCGCGGGGTGCGGCGGGGGCCATGGCAATGCTTGCCGCGGGGCCCGCAGGGAGCCTCATGCCCGTTCCAGAGATGTACATGCAGAAACTCATCGTTCCGAGTGGCGCCGCGGCGAGTATCGACCTTGACGCGCCATTGTGCGACAATCTAGATGCGGTGGCTGCGGCACTTGGCCGGCGGCCCGCCGATCTCACAGTGGTGGTGCTCGACAGGCCTCGCCACGAGGACCTCATTTCCCAGATCAGACGCTGCGGGGCCCGCGTCATTCTCATCAGCGACGGCGACGTGTCGGCAGGCGCGGCGGTGGCCATGGGCGATTCGGGCATCGACATGTGCGTTGGCATCGGCGGTTCGACCGAGGGCATCTTGACCGCCGCGATTCTGCGGTGCGCCGGCGGCGAGATGCAGGCCCGCTTCTGGCCGGTGTCGACTCAGCAGGTCAAGTTGTTGAAGGCGGCCGGCATAGAAGACCTCGAGGCCAAGCTCACGTCGAACGACATGGTGGGCGAGGGGGTCTTGGTCACGGCGACCGCTGTCACGGCGACCCGGTTCCTCAAGGGGGTGGAGGTGAGGCCGTACGGCATCCGCACTCACAGCGTGGTGCTGTGCTCCAGATGCAACAAGATCATGACCATTCAAACCACTCATCGCGACGGACGGACGCAACTGCCGGTGCATCTCGGCATCACGTAGGCCCGGGGCGGTGGCAGACGAAAGTGAAGAACCACGATTGTGATGGAACAAGGGGTTGAGCACCATGCAGACGAAACAGAGAGCAAGACCATGGCGATGACCGAGATCGAGCCCCAGCTGCTTTCCGACCTCCACATGGTGGCGGGCGAGCTGGGCATAAAGAACTTCCGCAAGTATTCCAAGCAGGATCTCATAATGAAGATCCTGAACGAGCAGTCGCAAGACCGGGGACTGCATTTTCGCACGGGTCTACTCGACATCCTGCCCGACGGTTACGGTTTTCTCCGCACCCAGGGATACACCCAGTCGGACTCCGACATCTACGTGTCGCTGTCGCAGATCAGGCGCTTCAAATTGCGCCGCGGTGATGAGATCACCGGCCAGGTGCGCACGCCTCGCGACAACGAGAAATATCATGCCCTGCTGAAGATCCAGACCGTCAACGGCATAGATCCCGAGCAGGCGCGGCACCGGCCCACGTTCGACTCCCTGACGCCCTTGTTCCCCGAGGAGCGGCTGCGTCTCGAGACGACGCCCGACAAGCTGTCGGCACGGGTCATGGACATCATCAGCCCGCTCGGCAAGGGCCAACGCGGACTCATCGTCTCTCCACCCAAAGCCGGCAAGACCACCATCCTCAAAGACATCGCGCACGCCATCGCGACCAACAACCCCGAGGTGCACCTCATGGTGCTGCTCGTCGACGAGCGCCCCGAGGAAGTCACCGACATGGAGCGCACGGTCCAGGGCGAAGTGGTGAGCTCGACCTTCGACATGCCCGGCGAGAATCACGTGCAGGTCACCGAGCTGGTGTTGGAGCGCGTCAAGCGCCTGGTCGAGGTGGGCAAAGATGTGGTCGTCTTGCTCGACTCCATCACCCGCATGGCCCGAGCGTACAACCTCCAGGCGCCGGCGAGCGGCCGCATCCTCTCGGGCGGCGTCGACTCGACGGCCCTCTATCCGCCGAAGAAGTTCTTTGGCGCGGCCCGCAATATCGAAGAGGGCGGCTCGCTGACCATCCTGGCCACTGCCCTGGTGGAGACCGGCTCGCGCATGGACGAGGTCATCTTCGAGGAGTTCAAGGGCACCGGTAACTGGGAGGTGC
>JAKAHF010000273.1 GCA_021815245.1 Actinomycetes bacterium | reverse complement strand
CCAACGAGCTCTACCCCGACAACTATGTCGCTGTGTGCGCATCCAAGGGGGTAACCAAAGGCAAGACCGCAGGCAGCTTCGACCCCTACAACCATATTACCCGGCTGCAGGTGGTCAGCATGGTGGTTCGGGCCGCCGATGATCTTCGACCGGGGCTTCTGGCCTCTCCCCCGTCCGGCTGGCCGGCCACGACGTCCTGGACCAAGGACACGACACACGGCGCCAACGCCGCTCGGGCCGAGTACGGCGCGCTGCTCGAGGGACTCGACCTCGGCGCCCTCTCACCCTCGGGCACGATGAGCCGGGCCGAGGTCGCCCAGGTTCTTCACAACCTGCTCGGAAAGCTCGCTTCTTCAGGGCCGACCACTACGGCCGGCTCCGGCAGCACCACCAGCACTACGACATCGACCACCACCACAACCGACGGCGGTACGACGACCACCACCTCCTCGACCACCACCTCCTCGACCACCACTACGGCGTCCACGGGCGGGCACGCAGGGTGGACAAGCCTGGGTGGCAGCTTCACCGGTTCGCCTTCTGTCGACGACTGGACCGAAGAAGGCATCGACGTCTTCGCACGAGGCGTCGACGGTTCCCTCTGGTACAACTGGTACCTGGGAGAGGACTCCTACGGCTGGGAGAGCATCGGGCAGAGCATGCCGGCGGATTCGGGTCCGGCCTCGGTGGCCTGGGAGACCGCCGTGCTCGACGTGTTCGTTCGCGGCGTCGACAACGCCCTGTGGCACAGGCAGATCGTCAGCGAATGGGATGCCTGGGAGAGCCTCGGTGGTAGCCTTGCGTCGGATCCTGCCGTGGCTTCGTGGGAGCCAGGCAGGCTGGATGTCTTCGCGCGGGGAACGGACGGCCACCTGATGCACTTGTCGTTTGACGGCACCGACTGGTCCACGTGGCAGGATCTGGGCGGCTCGTTGAAGGAGAACTCGAGCCCGGCCGCGGTTTCCTGGTCGGTCGACCGCATAGACGTGTTCGTGCGCGGCACGGATGATGCTCTGTGGCACATGTCGGGCACAGGCGATACATGGTCGACGTGGGAGAGCCTCGGTGGCGGGCTCACCTCGAGCCCCGCTGTTTGCTCGATGGAAGACGGCCATCTCTGGGTATGCGCCCGCGGCGCGGGCAACACGCTTTGGAGCAGGGAGTTTCGCGGCGGCTGGGGTGCATGGATCGATCAAGGTGGGGCGCCCTTCCTTCTCGACCCCGACTGCACCTCAGATGGAGTCCGCATCGACGTTGTGGCTCTCGGCACCGACAGCACCATCTGGCACCGGGCCTGGAATGGCACGACCTGGACGCCGTAGCCGGCTGCTCGTGCGCATCGTGGGTTGACGAGCAGCGGCGGAGCCGATACAGTTTCCAGCCTATGAATGCACTAGTCCAGGTTGACGAATGGCAGCCATTGGTTGCCGAAGCGACATCACTATTCGAGCAGGGCGAGTACGACGAGGCACTGGTTGCCGCTGAGAGAGCCTTGCAGGACGCCGAGAACCGGCTTGGCCCCCAGCATGAAGTGGTCGCGGAGATCCTCGGCGATATCGGGGTACTGCACGATACTCGCGGTCGCTACACCCACGCCCGCTCGTTCTACGAGCGCGCCCTCGGCATTCGCGAGGCGGTGCTCCCGGCCGATCATCCCGATATCGTGCTGGCACTCGAGAATCTGGCGAGGGCCCTTTGCTCTCTCAACCAGTTCGCCGAGGCCGAGCAATTGTGCCGTCGCATCATCGGCATCAAGGAGAAGCTCTACGGTCTCGATCACTCCGAGGTGGCAGACGCCCTCGACGACTTGGGAGAGGTGTGTGAGGCGCGATCGCATTTCGATGAAGCCGAGCACTCTTTTCGCCTTGCTCTCGCTATCCGCGAGCGAGCCTACGGACCTACGCATGCTCGCGTAGTGCGGAGTCTCGACCACCTCGCGGCCCTTCGCGCCTCCCGTGGTGACCTAGATGGTTCGCTCCCCCTCTATGAGCAGGCCGCGGTGGCTCACGTGGCCGCCGAAAGTGAAGAGCATCCCAATGTGGCATATACCGTGCGTGCACACGCCTCGGCCCTCGATGCGGCCGGACATCACGCTTCGGCCGAATCGCTTCACCAGAGGGCCCTCACACTCCTCGAAAAGGCCCTCGGTCCTGATCATCCTGAAGTTGCTACGAGCCTCAGCGAGCTCGCGCGGTCGTATCGCGCTACGGAGCGCTACGCGGAAGCTGAGCCGCTCTTTGAGCGCGCCTTGGCGATCCGCCAGACGAGCCTCGGCCACGATCATCCGCTGGTCGCCTCTAGCCTGAACGACCTGGGTGCTTTGTGCGGCCTTCTCGGTCGCTACGCCCGCGCCGAAGAGCTCCACACACAGGCCCTCACCATCAGAGAGAAGTCCCTCGGCGAAGGTCATCCCGACGTGGCCGCCAGTGTGGCTGCCCTTGCCGATCTGGCCCGCGCTCAGGATCAGTACTCCCAGGCGGAGACGCTCCACGAACGCGCTCTTGGCATACGTCAGGCCGCCCTGCCCGCCGACGATCCCGCGCTCGCCGAGAGCCTCGCCAGCCTGGCTGAGCTCTGCTATGTGCAAGGCCACTACGCCCAGGCCGAGACGCTCTATCAGAAGGCCCTCGATGTCGCCGAGCAGTCGGCCACTCCTGATAGTCCTCAACTCGCCTTGACGCTCAACGGTCTGGCGGTGCTCTTCTCGGTGCAGGGCAGATACGACGAGGCCGAAGCCCTGTATCGGCGGTCTGTGGGCATCTGGGAGAACCTGCTCGGGCCCGACCACCCTGACGTGGCAACCGGTCTTGGCAACCTCGCCGTCATGTACGACGCCCAGGGCCTCTACGAGGAGTCGGAGCCCCTCCACCGCCGGGCACTCGCCATCAGGGAGACCAGCCTGGGCACGGATCATCCGCATGTGGCCGCCAGCCTCGAGAACTTGGCCGACGTGTACCGCTCGCAGGGCAAGTATCAGGATGCCCGCCCGCTGTACGAGAGGGCTCTCACAATCACCGAAGCCTCGATGGGCCCCGATCATCCGGACGTCGGCTCCGCGTTGAATGGGCTTGCGGAGCTCTCTCGTCTCGAGAGGCAATACGCGGATGCCGAGTCGTTGTACCAGCGCGCCATAGGCATTCGCGAGAACGCCCTGGGACCCGACCATCCCGATGTGGCGCAGAGTCTCGAGGGCCTCGCGGCGCTCTACCGGCAAACGAGCAGGCTCGAAGAAGCTGAGACGCTCGATGCCCGGGCAGAGACCATTCGTTCGCTGCCGCGGTAGCGACCCCGACTGAGGTAGTCCGTATCGCTCGCGCCACCGCGCGACGGCAGTGCATGCCGCTCACGACACTAGTCGAATGCGACGAGCAGCTGGCCCTTCTCGGCCTGGTCGCCCTTCTTGACCGCTACGACTGTGACGGTGCCCTTGATGGGCGCATGCAGCTCGTTCTCCATCTTCATGGCCTCGAGAACGACGACGGGAGCCCCTTCCTCGACCTTGTCGCCGACCTTCACCATGACGTTCACGATCTTGCCCGGCACAGGGGCCCACACGCCGTTCTTGACGTCCACAGGCGTGGCGGCGGCATCCTCGGCCGCGGCAACGGCGGCGGCAACGGCTACGGGGGCGCTCTTCACAACATCGCTCGTGGTGACCGGAACGCGCTCCCCGGCGATCTCGAGTACGAAGATGCCGGTGTCGGCACAGTTCTCCACGACTCTGATCTCGTAGGACTTGTCGCCCAGCTGCACCACGCGGCGGGAGGCTGAAGGCTTGGTCACCTTGGTGGTGAGTGTCTCCCCCGCCAAGGTCACCTCACCGGCCGCGGTCGCCACGACCTCGTGCTCGGCACCGTCTATCTGGACCTTGAATTTCACTCTCAATACCTCCAGGCGACGGAACGGCCGGCCAGCAGATCCTGACGTCCGGCTGCGGCCCAGGCCGCGGCGGGCTCAGTCGCAGCCACCAACGACTCACCATGTGCGTCGCCGGGCGACTGAGCTGCGACTTCGAGCGGGATGACCTGAGCAACACAGGCCTCGTCCTGCACACCCAGCAGGTCGGCGACAACCGCGATCAGCGCCGCTCGTTCCTCGAGCGGCCTCTCGGTGCGGTCACGGCGGGCGAAGAACTCCAACGCCACCTGCGGGAACAGGGCGTACGACAGTAGGTCCTCATCGCTGTACTTGATGCCCAGCTCGTCGAGTTCGGCCCGGCGTTTGGGCAGTTCCGGTTCGAGCGAGTCGGCCGGCCGGGTGGTGATGGGCTGTTCGTCGCCGATGATCAGTTTCTGGATCTCGGGATCGATCGGAGCCGGCGAGCGTCCGTAGAATCCCTGAACGTAGCCCCGGGTCTCCTTGGTGACCATCTTGTAGCGACCCATGAGCACGTTGAGCGTGGCCTGGGTGCCGACGATCTGGGATGTCGGAGTGACAAGTGGCGGGTAGCCCAGCTCCTCGCGCACCCGTGGCACCTCCTGCATGACCTCGGGCATGCGATCGAGCGCGCCCTGCTCCTTGAGCTGCGACGACAGGTTGGAGATCATGCCTCCCGGTATCTGCCACAGCAATACCGCTGGATC
>JAKAHF010000272.1 GCA_021815245.1 Actinomycetes bacterium | reverse complement strand
GGCAGTCATCAGGCCACGCGAGGTGGAGATGACCGCCGTACCCAGGCCACCGAGGACCTTGGGGAGGTTGTCTTTCTTGGCATAGATGCGACGACCCGGCTTACTGACCCTCTTCACCTGCGAAATGACGCGGCGACGGCCGTCAGTGTACTTGAGCTCGATCACCAGCTTGTCGAAGCTGCCGTCTTTGACGACGGCGTAGCCGGCGATGTAGCCCTCGTCCCTGAGGACGCGGGCCAGCTCGACCTTCTGAGAGGACGTCGGCATCTCGACCTGAGCGTGCAGCGCCTTGTTGGCGTTGCGCACACGGGTGAGCATGTCGGCGATGGGATCGGTGTGCGACATGACCCCTCCTACCAGCTCGACTTGGTGACGCCAGGGATCAAACCCTGATGGGCAAGCTCACGAAGACAGATGCGGCAAAGGCCAAAGCGGCGAACGTAACCGCGGGGCCGGCCGCAGCGAAGGCAGCGGTTGTGAGCGCGCACCGCGTATTTTTGCGGGCGCCGTGCCTTGGCGATCATTGACTTTTTTGCCATGCGGTGTTGCTCCTATCCTTCAGCTCTCGCGGAAGGGCATGCCCATCAACTTGAGGAGCGCCCGTCCCTCTGCGTCGGTTGTTGCCGTGGTCGTGATGGCGATATCGAGGCCGCGGAGTTTGTCGATCTTGTCGTAGTCGATCTCCGGGAAGATGATCTGTTCCTTCACGCCCATGTTGAAGTTGCCCTGGCCGTCGAACCCCGCGACCGGAACGCCACGGAAGTCGCGGATGCGGGGCAGAGCGATGCTCATGAGGCGATCGAGCATCTCGTACATGCGATCGCCACGCAAGGTCACCCGCAGGCCCACCGGCATGCCGGCACGCAGCTTGAAGTTGGCGACCGACTTGCGCGCCCGCCGTACCTGAGCCTTCTGGCCCGTGATCTGGCCGAGCTGCGTCGCAGCCTCCTCTATGACCTTCGCGTCGTGCGTGCCCTCGCCGATGCCCATGTTGAAGGTCACCTTCGTGACCTTGGGCACCTGCATGATGTTCGAGTAACCGAACTGCTCACGAAGGGCCGGCACGATATCAGTCAGATATTTCTCTTTCAGTCTCGGTGCCATCGTTAACCCTTATCCACCTGGACGTTGCACTTCTTGCAGTAGCGCACCTTCTCGTCGCCCTGCACGCGCACCCCGGTACGAACCGCGGCGTTGCAGCTGGGGCAGACCAGCTTGACGTTACTGATGTGCATGCTGGCTTCGCGCTCGATCACTCCACCTTGGGGTGTCTTCTTCGACGGGCGAACATGCCGCTTGATGAAGTTCACCCGTTCGACGACAATCCGCTCCTCGTTCTCGAGAACGTGAAGAACCTTGCCCCGCTTGCCGTTCTCCTTGCCCTGGATGACCTCTACGGTGTCGCCCTTCTTGACGCGGAACTTCTTGGTGTGCCGTGCTTCCTTCTGCATCACAGCACCTCCGGCGCCAGCGAGATGATCTTCGCGAAGTTCTTCTCGCGGAGTTCACGACCCACGGGGCCGAAAATACGCGTGCCCCGGGGATTGAGCTGACGGTCGATCAGAACTGCGGCGTTCTCGTCGAAGCCGATGTACGTGCCGTCCTTGCGGCCGTAGGGCTTCTTCACCCGTACGACCACCGCGCGCACGACGTCGCCCTTCTTGACGGCGCCGCCTGGGGTGGCCTCCTTGACCGCCCCCACAATGATGTCGCCCACGCCGGCGTATCGCCGCGTCGAACCGCTCATGATGCGGATGCAGAGCAGCTCGCGCGCGCCGGTGTTATCGGCAACCCTCAGTCTTGTCTCCACCTGTATCATCGTTTCTCACCCATCTCCTGCCGGCTTACTCGGCGCGCTGGAGCACCTTGATAAGGCGCCAGGTCTTCTCTCGCGAAAGCGGCCGGCACTCGCGCACCAAGACGGTGTCGCCGACCCGAGCTTCATTCTGCTCGTCATGCGCTTTGAGGCGATCCGTGGTACGGATCACTTTCTTGTACTGGGGGTGAGGCTTGACGGCGCTCACCTGCACGACGATCGTCTTGTCCATCTTGTCGGACACTACGATGCCCTGCCGCTCCCGCTGTGCTGTGGTGCGCTGCTCGGCCATCAAAGCTCCTTCGCCCTTGCTCGTGCTGACTGCACCGTCATGATCCTGGCGATGTCGTGGCGCACCTGGCGCAGTCTGCTGGTGTTCTCCAGTTGGCCGGCCGCGTGCTGGAACCTCAGGTTGAAGAGCTCCTCGCGAGACTGCTTCAGCCGCTGCACCAATTCCTCGTCAGCGAGCTCGATTATGTCCTTAACCTTCAATGCCCCCATCCTCCCTGGTCGCGAATCTGCATTTGACAGGAAGTTTGTGCGAAGCGACGCGGATGGCTTCCTTGGCCAATTCCTCGGAAACACCCGCCAACTCGAACATCACACGACCCGGCTTAATCACGGCGTCCCACTGATCGGGAGAACCCTTGCCCGAACCCATACGGGTTTCGGCCGGCTTCTTCGTGATGGGCTTGTCTGGGAAGACGTTGATCCACACCTTCCCGCCTCTTTTGATCTTGCGGGTCATGGCGATACGAGCGGCTTCTATCTGCCGGCTGGTGACCCAGCCCGGCTCGAGGGCCTGAAGGCCGTACTCACCGAAATGCACGGTGGACTGACCCTTTGCTTTGCCGGCCATGCGACCGCGGTGCTGTTTGCGGTGCTTAACCCGTTTTGGTAGTAGCATCTCTGATTTCCTAGCCTAGCCGGGATTCCGCCTGCCGCGGGGACGACCCACTAAGGTCGAAGCCCTCGGGCATGATCTCACCC
Organism: Actinomycetes bacterium; assembly: GCA_021815245.1. The sequence goes on along the minus strand of JAKAHF010000272.1, from coordinate 1,790 downwards.
TTGTTTATCCAAACCTTCACGCCGATCTTGCCGAACGTCGTGTCGGCTTCGCAGAAGCCGTAATCGATGTCGGCCCGTAGCGTGTGGAGAGGCACACGCCCCTCGCTGTAGCCCTCGATACGCGCCATTTCGGCGCCGCCCAGACGACCACCCGACTTCACCTTGATGCCGATGGCGCCGGAGCGCATGGCCGACGTGATCGCCCTCTTCATCGCGCGGCGGAAGCTGACGCGGTTGGCCAGCTGCTCGGCGATGGACTGGGCGACCAGGGTCGCATCGAGCTCGGGTCTCTTGATCTCAACGATGTTGACGTGAACCGTCTTGCCGGTCATGTCGTGCAGATCGCGCCGCAGGGAGTCGACCTCCGAACCCGACTTGCCGATGACGATGCCCGGCCGAGCCGTGTGGATGTCGATGACCAGCTTGTTGGTGTCCTTACGGATGACGATGTCGGAGAGGCCGGCATGACCCATCTTTGCCTGGATGTGCTTGCGGATGGCCAGATCCTCGTGGAGGAAGCCAGCAAACTGCCTTTCGGTATACCAATGAGCTTTCCAGTCATGGATGATGCCGAGCCGCATGCCGCCAGGATGAACTTTCTGACCCACCTGCTACGACTCCTTCTTCTCGTCGACACACACGGTGATGTGACTCGTCCGCTTACGGATGCGGCTGGCGCGACCCATGGCCCGCGGCTTGAACCGCTTGAGCGTGGGACCGCCGTTCACGTAGGCCTGGACGACGTACAGATCGTCGGCGTCGAGGTCATGATTGTTCTCGGCGTTGGCCACTGCCGAGTCGAGAACCTTGCCCACCAGTTTGGCGGCAGCCCGCGGAGTCAGCGACAGGATGGCCTTGGCCTCGGCTACTTTCTTGCCGCGGATGAGCGCGGCCACATCGCCGGCCTTGCGGGGCGATACCCGCACGTACTTGGCTGTTGCGTTGACCATGTCTGTCACTTCCTCTTCATGCGGCGCTCTTTGTTGCCGCCGTGACCGCGGAAGGTACGGGTCAGCGCAAACTCGCCGAGCCGATGGCCGACCATGCTCTCTGTGACATAGATGGGCACATGCTTGCGGCCGTCATGCACCGCGATGGTATGCCCGATCATCTCGGGATAGATGACCGAAGCCCGCGACCAGGTCTTGAGCATGCGCTTCTCGCCGGTCTCGTTCATCGACTCGACGCGAGCCATAAGCCGCTCTTCGACAAAGGGAGCTTTTTTGCTTGAACGTGCCACGATGCTCTATTACCTCCCCTTCTTCGCGCGTCTTACGATGTACTTGCTCGACAGCTTCTTCTTGTTGCGGGTCTTGTGACCCAGAGTCGGAACGCCCCACGGCGTCACCGGGTTGCGGCCGGGAGGAGTGGAACCCTCGCCGCCACCGTGCGGGTGGTCGACCGGGTTCATGGTGGTGCCACGAACGCCGGGCCTGACGCCCATCCAGCGCTTGCGACCGGCTTTGCCGGTGACCAGGTTCTCGTGCTCGGCGTTGCCGATCTCGCCCACGGTCGCCCTGCACTCGAGGCGGATCATGCGCATCTCGTTCGAGGGCAGCCTCAAGATGGCGTAGTCGCCTTCCTTGGCCATGATCTGAGCCGAGGTGCCGGCGGCGCGGGCAATCTGCCCACCCTTGCCCTTGGTGAGCTCGATGTTGTGCACCACGGTACCGACCGGGATGTTGCGCAACGGAAGCGCGCAACCGATACGGATGTCGGCAGTCGGGCCCGCTTCGACCATCGCGCCGACACCAAGCTTGTTGGGAGCGAGGATGTAGCGCTTGTCGCCG
>JAKAHF010000271.1 GCA_021815245.1 Actinomycetes bacterium | reverse complement strand
ACCGAGTGCGCCGCTACGTCCACCTCTCGTCGGGCAACTACAACGCGGTGACGGCGCGCCAGTACACCGACATTGGCCTGCTCACCGCCGACGAGGAGTTCGGGGACGACGCGTCGCAGTTCTTCAACCACCTGACGGGCTTCTCGACGAAGAAGGACTACCGCCGGTTGCTCGTTGCTCCCTTCAACCTCCGGGCCGACGTGGAGCGCCTGATCGAGCGTGAGATCGAACACCGGCGCAGCGGTCGGGGCGGCCACCTGATCTTCAAGCTCACCGCGCTCGTCGACCGCCGGATGATCGAGTGTCTGTACCGCGTGTCGCAGGCCGGGGTGCGGTGCGAGCTGCTCGTGCGTGGGATCTGCTGCCTGCGTCCCGGCGTGCCGGGGATCAGCGACCTGATCGAGGTGACCGGCATCGTGGGACGGTTCCTCGAGCACAGCCGCGCATGCTGGTTCGCCAACGGGGGCAGGGAGGAGTGTTACCTCGGCGGCGCCCGACAACGTCAACGCCCGACGCATGCGGCCCGATGGCGCGTACGTACGGGTGCCGCTGCGGCCGGGGGAACCACGGGTGGACAGCCAGGGAGACTTCATCCCGCCGGCCCACACGGTCGACGCCGGTGCGGGAAAGGGGCGGTGGAGAAAGGCCCGACCCCGATGAGCGACGCACTTCCTTCGGTCGTCGAAGACGCCGTTCCTTCGGTCATCGAAATGGATGTCGGCGTAACTACGCGCATATGGGGGTACACCGCCGGAGCGTGGGCGGCCCGCCTGGGGCCGCCGCCGGCCGGAAGAAAGCTCCGAAGATACCTCCGAAGGACATCCTCAAGGAACCCGCCCGCACTGCAGACAGAGGTCAGTCGGCAGGAGTGAGCCCGCACATCGAGGGTCTGCGGCCCGTTCGCATCCGTCGTCTGAGCGTCGAGAACGAGCGTGCCTCCGCATTCCGACGATTCTCGCATGGGAGGAAGAGCAGCCATGAAGAGACGCGCCTTGATCTTCTCCACCGCTGTGTGCCTGACACTGTTCCTGCTCATCCTGGGGCCGGCGATGGCCGCGGCTTCTCCCGCACACGCGGCCCCTCAGACGTTCACCGTGTTGGTGGGCTGGGAGAATCCCCATCAGGGGATAGGCCTCACGGCCTACTTCCCGGACGACCTCACCGTGCACGTCGGTGACACCGTGCATTGGCTCCAGAACTCGAACGAGATCCACACCGTCACCTTCCTCGGGAACCTCCCGATTGCGGACGTCCCCCTGATCATCCCTGGGCCGCTGAACGGTTTCAGTCCGCTGATGTTCAATCCTCGAGCCGTGTTCCCGGCGCCCGCGCCGGCGGGGGGCCTCGCGGACGCGAGCACCTTCGTCAACTCCGGCCTCATGGGCCGCGAGACCGGCCAGGCGCGGGACTTCAGCGTCATGTTCAGCGCCGCCGGAGAATATGACTACCTGTGTCTCGTGCACGGGGTGATGATGTCCGGCAAGATCACCGTCGTCCCCGCGGGCACGCCCATCTACTCGCCCCAGCAGGCGTTGGCGCAGGGTCGGCGGCAGGTCGCCGCGCTGCTGGCCCAGGTCCCCGCGGTGCAGAGGGCGGCCAACATGCAGATCGTGCCGAGCGTGAAGAACGCCGACGGCACGAAGACCCACACGGTGATGATCGGGTACGCGAGCGGGCAGATCGATCTCATGCAGTTCTTCCCGAACACGTTGCGTGTGCGCCCCGGCGACACGGTGCACTGGGAACTGTCGCCTGCCAACGACGCGCCCCACACCGTGACGTTCCTCAACGGCACGGACGATCCGCCTTTGGCCGTCTTTGTGGCACCTTTGCTCTATCTGAACCCCGCCGTGTTGTTCCCGGACGGGTCCGACACCCTGACACGCACGGGGATGTTCAACTCGGGTCTGCTCGCGCCCGGGACCCCCGATACCGACTACATGCTGAAGATCGGATCCATGTCTCCCGGCCTGCTCCGCTACCAGTGCCTGCTGCACGATACGAGCGGCATGAGGGGCACGTTGATGGTGCTGCCTCCCCGGTAGGAAGGTCTCCAGTTGCGGGTGGCCGCGCGCAGAGGTCCTCCGCGTGACGTGGAGTCGGCGGTGAGCGAGGAAGCCCGGCCGGCGGCGGCCGGGCTTCCTCGCGGGCCCCGGTCCGAGGCCGGCGGCTCGTCCCGGCTGCGCGGTCGGACGCCCATTGGGGCCGCGCCTCACCAGAGGGCGGGCGTCATCCCTTGGCGATGTTGATGGCCCGGGCGACCAGCATCGCGGCGATGACGAAGGACAGCACCGCCTCGACGCCCATCACGAGCTTGGCCCGCTTGGAGTAGGGCATGGCGTCGGTGGGCGAGAAGGCGACCGCGCTCGTCAGCGAGACGAACAGGTAGTCGTAGAAGGTCGGTTTCCAGTCTGGCCGGGCGAGCCCCTGCTGGTCCTGCTGCTGCTGCGGGAAGACGAGGTCGGGGTAGTCCCGGTACCCGTCCGCACGGGCTTCGGGGCCGCCCCCGTCGAGTTCCCAGTAGATCAGAGCGAAGACGGTGAGGTTGACCACCCAGAGCGCCGCTCCGGTCAGGAGCAGGCCCGAGGGGCTGAGCGGTGAGCCTACGAAGACGCCCCGGACCAGCAGAAGGACGCCGAGCATGTTCGCGAGGACGAGCACCCCGACCAGGCCGAGCGAAAGCACCCGCAGGGCGTGGCTCGGCTCCGCGCGGGACGGGATGTAGACGGCCAGCGACGCCAGCAGGAGGACGCCCGCGATGGTTGGATACAGCCAGACCGGACGCAGCGAGAGGCTCGCGGCCACCCACGTGTGGCCGACGATGACCACGGTGATGGCGGCGAAGGCCGTCCAGCGCGGTTCGGGTTCGGTAGGGCGCTGCCACGAGGGGGTGAAGTCGTCGGCGGAGGTGCGCTCCCGCGGATGGCGGCGATGCGGCGTCTGGGGCATCAAGTCCTCTCTTGCCGGTGTGTGACCGGGCGGGAAGCGCTGCAGGTGCCAGGATAGCGTGCAGGCCCGGTTGACGCACCCGCTCGTTGCAGAGCCGCTTCTCCTCCTCGTGGAGGAGGCGCATCTCGTCCGCAGGGACGAGGTCGCGGCCGCATGGCGAGGCTATCCTTCATCTGGTGTAATCGTCCCCGAGAAGGAGTCGACGATCGTGATCGAAGCGCGGGGTTTGACGAAGGATTACGGTCCGAAGCGGGCCGTCGACGAGTTGACGTTCACCGTGCGCCCCGGGGTGGTGACGGGATTCCTCGGTCCGAACGGGGCCGGCAAGTCGACGACGATGCGCCTGATTCTGGGACTCGACGCCCCCACCTCCGGCGACGTCACCGTGAACGGCAGGCACTACCGGGATCACGTTGCCCCGCTGCACGAGGTGGGTGCCCTGCTCGAGGCGCGGTCGGTGCACACGGGCCGATCGGCCTACGACCACCTGCTTGCCCTCGCCCAGACACACGGCATCGGTCGGCGACGGGTCGACGAACTCATCGACCTCGTCGGCCTGCACGAGGTCGCGAAGAAGCGCGCGGGCCAGTTCTCGCTGGGTATGGGGCAGCGTCTCGGGATCGCGTCGGCTCTCCTGGGCGACCCTGCCACCCTGCTGCTGGACGAGCCCGCGAACGGTCTCGATCCGGAGGGCATCCATTGGATCCGGAACCTGCTCAAGGGCCTGGCGGGCGAGGGAAGGACGGTCTTCGTGTCGTCCCACCTGATGAGCGAGATGGCCCTGACCGCCGACCACCTGATCGTGGTCGGGAGGGGCCGGTTGGTCGCGAACACGAGTGTCGAGGAGTTCGTGCGGGGGGCGTCCAAGAGACTCGTCCGGGTGCGGTCTCCGCAGGCCGCTGAACTCCGCGAACTCGTCCTCGGCCCCGACGTCACCGTGGAGAGCAGCGAGCGTGGCGTACTGGACATCTGCGGACTCACCGCCGAACAGATCGGCGAAGCCGCGGCCGCCCACGGCCTGGTGCTGCACGAACTGACCCCGGTCCAAGCCTCGCTCGAGGAGGCGTTCATGGATCTCACCCGCGACTCCGTCGAGTTCAAAGCGGACGGGATACTCGACCGTGAGAAGGAGGAGGTGCCCGCGTGAGCACTCCTACCGCACAGCTCCTGCCCCGAGTTCCGCAGCATCTGCGCGTCACCCAGAGGAGAGTGCTCGTCTCGGAGTGGACGAAGCTGCGTTCGGTCCGCTCCACCCGCTGGGCGTTGCTCGCCGCCGTGGTGCTCTCCATCGCGCTCGCAGCGGTCGCGTCCACCGTCTTCGTCACCCACTGGGCACGCATGGATCCCCGGGAGCGCGCTCACTTCAATCCGCTCGACGCCGCGATGGTGGGGTTGGCCTTCGCCCAACTGGCCATCGGCGTGTTGGGGGTGCTGGTCATCAGCGCGGAGTACTCCACGGGGATGATCCGCTCGTCGTTCAGCGCCGTGCCGCGGCGTCTGCCCGTGCTCTGGGCCAAGGCGGCGGTCTTCGCCGCGGTCACCCTCGCGCTCATGGTGCCGTCGGCTCTCGCGGCCTTCTTCGTCAGCCAGTCGATCCTCTCGACCAAGCACCTGGAGATCGCTTTCTCGGCGCCCGGGGTCGCGCGCGCGGTCATCGGCGCGGGCCTGTACCTCGTG
>JAKAHF010000270.1 GCA_021815245.1 Actinomycetes bacterium | reverse complement strand
CCCGGTACCCAGGAGTAACGCCATATAGCCATGAGTACGACCAGCAGGATGACCGGCAGGTAGCGGGTCTGTTTCACTGCAGCTCCTTCGGGCTTCGCTAGAGAAGGGGGCACGCAGAGCGATAGCCGAGCTACAGCCCCGGGTCAGGTCGCTGAGCTAGAGAAAGACTCCCCTCCAGCTCCCCAGCGGCGCCGGCCGATGCTAATCTTAGCTCAGGCGCAGCAGTTTCGGGCTTTGAAACAGAGAAGGGGAAGCGCGTGAAGATCAAAGGTGCTGTTCTACGCGAAGCGAACAAGCCGTATTCCATAGAGGAGCTGGAGCTCGACTCGCCGCATGAGGGCGAAGTCCTCGTCAAGTGGCTCTACACGGGTTACTGCCACAGTGACCTCAGCAACGCCAAGGGTCGCACTATGATGGTCATGCCGATGGTCGCCGGCCACGAGTGCGCGGGCGTCGTCGCCGGAGTGGGCAAGGGTGTCACCAAGTTCAAAGAGGGCGACCATGTTGTCGGCACGTGGATGGTTCCCTGTGGGCATTGCCCCGAGTGCCGCAAGGGCATGGGCAACATCTGCACGGGCACCTTCGGCCCGTTTGTCAACGGCACCATGCTTGACGGCACCAGCCGCATCAAGGACATGAACGGCGAAACCGTGTTGCATGGCAACTTCGTCTCGGGCTTCTCCACCTACACGATCGTGCCCGCGGGCGGTCTGGTCAACATCCGCAAAGACATGCCGCTCGACCAGGCCTGTCTCATGAGCTGCTGCATCCCCACCGGGTGGGGCACAGTGACCAAGAGGGCCAACGTTCAGCCTCAAGACCGCGTCGCCATTTGGGGCCTCGGCGGCGTGGGTCAGAACGTGCTGCGCGCGTGCGCTGTGCGGGGCGCCAACCCGATCATCGTGGTCGACCTCGAAGAGGCGCGGCGCGAGAAGGCCATGAAACTGGGTGCGACCCACTTCATCTGCAACGCGACCGAGGATCCCATTCCGATGATCCAAGAGCTGACCGACGGTGGTGTCGACTTCGCCTTCGAGACCGCCGGCCAGGTGGGTGCCGCCGAGCAGGCCTTCTGGGCCCTGCGCATGAACGGCAAGCTCATGCAGGTTGGTATCTGCCCGCAGGACGAGCCGGCCAAGATGCCGCTCACCTTCACGGTCTTCCATCACAAAGACATCATCGGCACGCTGTACGGCGGTGTCTCCGTGCAGGACGACATCCCCAAGCTGATCGAGCAGGCCATGGCCGGTGAGTTGATGATCGACACGATCATCGAGGGCTACTTCAAGCTCGATGAGCTGAACGACATCGCTGAGAAGATGGAGCGGCGCGAACTGAACGGTCGCTGGATCTGCAAACTGGAGGAATCATGATCGTTGACGTTCGGTTCGCCGACGCATCTGGGCTGCTGGAAGGCGACGTTTCGCCCTTAGAGCGCGCTGGGTATGCGCAAGACAAGGACGCAAGGAGCGCAAATAGCAGCGCTATTTGCGCGACTGAGGACGCCGTATTGTGCCGCCCAGAGCGTTCTGGGGGCCGGGACTTCGTCTTCCAGCAGCCTTCCAGAACTCCTGCCGCCGACGAGCCGGCGATCCTCGAGGAGATCGAGATCGAAGACTTGGCCGTGGACGGCATCTGTGGAGTCTATTGATCGACTGCCGGCTGCTGAGAGTACAACCGAGTATCTGGTGCCCGCCTGGGTGCGGGTGCGTCGCGAGGATTTCGGACTGCTGTTCTACGACACCCGGTCGACGCGGCTGACCTACGTACGTTCGGGCGCGGTTCTCGAGCCTCCGCCGTTCACGGGCGAGAGACGGCTGCTGCGCCCCACTACGCCGCTTGGCGCTGATGTGTTGAGACTGCTGGACGATCTCATTACCAAAGGATTGATCGTTGTCCGCCCGCCTGAGTAGTCTGCCGCTGCGTGCGCCGGTCAACGTCACTTGGGAGATCACCGACGCGTGCAATCTGAGCTGCAGTCACTGCCTGTCGGCCGATCTGCGCACGCCGGCCGGCGGCAAGGGCGGGGGCCAGACCGGCCACCTCCAGACCCGAGGCGAGCTTGACTTCGATCAGTGCCGCGCGCTCCTCGACGAGTTGTCGGCCATGCAGGTGTTCCAGGTCAATTTCGGGGGCGGCGAGCCGTTTCTGCGCGACGACTTTCTCGACATACTTCGCTACGCACACTCGCTTGGCGTCACCACCTGCGTGAGCACCAACGGCACCGTACTCGATGAGGCGCTCGCCGATGAGTTGCTGCGGATGTGGGAGGGAGCACCGGTCTATCTGCAGGTCAGCCTCGACGGCGCTTGCGCCGAAACGAACGACGCCATCCGCGGCAGCGGCACTTTCGCCCGGATCATGCAGGCTGTCGACCTGCTCGCCCGGCGTCACTACCCCGAGTTGAGCCTCAACATGGTGGTGACCCGGCCGAACGTGGGGGAGGTCGGCGACTTCGCTGAGCTCGCCCGGCGGTACGGAGCGAAGAGCAGGCTGTCGCGCTTCAGGCCGTCGGGCGCGGGTTGCAGCTCGTGGGAGGACTATCGCCTTACGCGGGAGCAACTGTTGGGCCTGTCGCGGTTCTTGGGCGAGCATCCCGAGATCCTTACCGGAGATTCGTTCTTCTCGCTCACGCCTGACACCCGGCGGAAGATGGGCCTACAGATGTGCGGCGCGGCCAAGATGACCTGCGCGGTCGCGCCGAACGGCGATGTCTATCCGTGCGCGTTCTTGTGCGACCCGGCGTTTCTCGCGGGCAACGTCACCCGCGAGCGGCTGTCGGATACCTTTCGCGACTCGCCGGTTTTCGGACGCTTCAGAGACGCGGAAGTCGAAAGCTGCCGTGGTTGCGACCGTTTTTCTGTCTGCCATGGCGGGTGTCCTGCGGTAGCATATTTCCTTACGAGGTCGACCGGCAATCCAGACCCTGAATGCCTGCGCTCGGTCGACTCGAACTAGGCGGACGCGGCTCGTTCTCTATCGGGCCGCAAGGAGGTTGACGAGGGTATGCAGTTCCCCAATCTGTTCAGCCCGCTGCGGATCGGCCGCGTCGAGGTGGCCAACCGCATCTCCTTCTCCGCGCACCTCACCAACCTCGCTCATGACGGGCTGCCCACCCAGCGGCTGACCGAATACCTGGCGGCCCGCGCCCGCGGCGGGGCCGGCCTCATCATCACCGAGGAACAGTCGGTGCACGCGACCGACCGGGCCTACGAGCATCTGATGGAGGCTTTCAAGCCCGAGATCGTGCCCCACTATCGCAAGCTGACCCGGGCCATCCACGCCTACGACACCCGCATCTTCGCCCAGCTCAACCACAACGGGCAGCAGTGCAGCGGCGCCTATTCGCGCCTGCCGGTGTGGGCGCCGTCGGCCATTCCCGACGTCTTGTATCGCGAGACCCCCAAGGTCATGGAGCATGAGGACATCGCCGAGGTGGTGGAGTACTTCGCCACGTCGGCCGTGCACGTGCGCGAGGGCGGGTTCGACGGGGTGGAGTTGCAGTTCGGCCATAGCTCCCTGGCGCGGCAGTTCATGTCGCCCCTCAGCAATTTCCGCGGCGACGAGTATGGCGGCGATTTCGAGAACCGCATGAGGTTCGCGCTCGAAGTCTGCGCCGCGGTGCGGCGCGCCGTAGGTACCGACTTCACCCTGGGGGTCAGGCTCTGTGCCGACGAGATGATTCCCGGAGGCCTGGGACTCGAAGAGGCCAAGCAGATCGCTATGTACCTGCAGAAGACGGGGTTGCTCGACTACTTCAACCTCACGCTCGCGACCTTCTACAACCTGTACCTGGTGGGCGGGCCGATGCATCTGCCGCTCGGCTACACGGTGCCGCTCGCGGCGGGCATCAAGTCGGTGTCGATTCTGCCGGTGTTCGCCACCGGGCGCATCAACGATCCGGCGCTGGCGGAGCGGGTGCTGGCCGACGGGCAGGCCGACATGATCGGCGTGGTGCGTGGGCAGATCGCCGATCCGGACTTCGCGGTCAAGGCTCGCGAGGGCCGGGCGGAGGAGATTCGCAATTGCATCGCCTGCAACCAGAACTGCTACGGCCGGGTGGGGCTCAATCGCACCATCGGCTGCGTTCAGAATCCGTCTGCCGGGGCGGAGGCGACCGAGGGTGAGCATCACCTCAAGCCGGCGTTGCGGCGGAAGAAGGTCATGGTGATCGGCGGCGGTCCGGCCGGCATGTGGGCGGCGAAGATCGCGGCCATGCGTGGCCACGCGGTGACTCTCTACGACAAGGGTGAGGAGTTGGGCGGCCAGGTTCTGCTGGCGGCCAAGGGCGCGGGACAGCCCGAGTTCGGCGTGCTGGCCCGCAACGAGCGCAGCCAGCTCACGCGGCTCAGAGTGCCGGTGCGGCTGGGCGTCGAGGTGACCGCCGAGATGGTGCTCGAGCAGGCTCCCGATGCGGTGATCATCGCTACGGGGTCGCGACCCAAGAAGTACCCGGTAGGTGGCGGCGCCGACAATCCCGCGGTCTGGAATGTCTGGCAGGTGCTCAACGGGGAGGCGCAGCTCGGCCAGAAGGTGCTCATGATCGACTACGACGGGCACCATCAGGCGACGGCGACGGCGGAGTTCCTGGCCGAAATGGGCAAGACGGTGCACGTGGTGACGTCGAGCCTGTTCGTG
>JAKAHF010000269.1 GCA_021815245.1 Actinomycetes bacterium | reverse complement strand
CAGGTACGTTTCGGTGGCACCGGCGAGCAGGGTGTGGTGCTCGCGGGGGTCGTGTTGGCGATGGCGGCCACGCACGACCACCGGTACGTGGTACAGACGCAGACCTACGGTCTGGGTGCCCGCGGCGGCTACGGCTACAGTGACGTGATCATCTCCGATACGCCCATCGACTATCCCGAACTTCAGACGGCCGATCTGCTAGTCGCTCTGTCGCAAGACGCCGCCGACGGGTAGTCTGACCTGCTGACGCCAACGAGCATCTTGATCTACGACTCGGAGGAAGTGACGTCGCCGCCGGCCTTCGCGGGCACGATCTTCGGCATCCCGTTCTCGCGGGTCGCCTTCGAAGCGGTCGGTGACCTCGACACGGCTCCCAACGTGCTGACTCTCGGCGCGGTGGTGGGCATCACCGGCGTGGTTTCAGAGGAGTCGCTCGAGAAGGCGATAGTGGCAACCATCCCGCCCGGCACCCGGGAGGCGAACGGCACGGTCCTCCGACTCGGCCTTGCCCTCGATGCCGCGGCGTGGCGAAGGAGAAGCGCATGCTTGTAGCTGGACTGGATGTCGGAGCGAAGAACGTGCACGCCGTGCTCATGGATGACGGCGGCATCGTGGCCCGGGCGGCCGTGTCATCTGGGTTCGACCACGAAGAGTCGGCGGAACGGGGTCTGCGCGAAGCCGCGTCGCTGGCCGGGGTCGATCGCGATGACATAGCGGTGGTGGCGGCCACGGGCGCGGGTCGCAAAGCCCTCGGCTTCGCCGATCACAAGCCGACCGAGATCGCCGCCGACGCGCGCGGAGCGGCCTATCTGCACCCGACCGCCCGCACCGTGGTCGACGTGGGCGCCGACGAGGCTCGCGCCATCCGTCTGGCGGCCAACGGCAAGGTGGTCGACTTCGCCATCAACGAGAAGTGCGCGGCAGGAGCCGGCGCCTTCGTCGAGGCCATGAGCCGCGCACTCGAGATGCCGCTGGCCGACTTCGCCAAGGCTTCGCTCGAGTCGACGCAGAGCATCCCCATGAACGCCCAGTGCACCGTGTTTGCCGAATCGGAAGTAGTGAGTCTCATCCACGCGAACACGGCGCCGGCCGACATCGCCCGGGCCGTTCATGACGCGATGGCCAGCCGTGTTTCGACCATGGTCCGCCGTGTGGGTGTCGAGGACCCGATCGTGCTGGGCGGCGGCGCCGCGCTCAACGTGGGCTTCGTCACCGCTCTGTCGAATGCGTTGGGAGGCGCCGAAGTGCTCGTCTTGCCCGACGCGGAGTATCTCGGCGCCTTGGGGGCCGCCCTCATCGCGACCGACGCCGCCGGAGCATGACGGCCTGCTAGCCGGTGCGGTAGGCCTTGGCCTGCACCTCGTACATGTCGGCGTAGCGGCCACCGAGCGCCATCAATTCATCGTGCGTGCCACTCTCGATGATGCGCCCATCATCGAAGATGTGGATGCGATCGGCCGCCCGCACCGTGGAGAAGCGATGGCTTATGAGCACCACCGCTCTGCCGCGGGCCAACCGGCGTATATGTTCGAACACCTCTGACTCCGCGCGGGGATCGAGTGACGCGGTAGGTTCGTCGAGCACGAGGATCTGGGCGTCACGCACGAAGGCTCGGGCGAGGGCCATCTTCTGCCACTCGCCGACGCTCAACTCTTCACCATTCTCGAACCACTTGCCGAGCATGGTGTCGTAACCGCCCCGCAGCCGGAGGATGGCGTCGTGCACCCCCGCGTCTTTGGCGGCCTCCTCGATGGCCGGGTCGTCGGCCGCCAGTTCGGCGTTGCCCAACCGGATGTTCTCGCGTACCGTCAGTTGGTAGTGCGCGAAGTCCTGGAAGATGACGCTCAGGTTGGACCGTACCTCAACGGGATCGAAACTCCTCAGATCGACTCCGTCGAGGGTGACACTTCCGCCCGACGGGTCGTACAAACGGCAGAGTAGCTTGACCAAGGTCGTCTTGCCCGAGCCGTTGGGACCGACCAGCGCGGTGATCTCCCCTGGACGGATCGTCAGCGATACGTCTCTCAGCGCGGTGCGCTCGGTATCGGGATAGCTGAAGTCGACGTCTACGTAGCGGATGCCTTCGGTGAGCGGGCGGGGCACGGCAAGCGGCCTCTCGGGCGTCGAGATGTGCGGCTCGAGCGACATGAACTCCTCGTAGTAGGCCAGAAACAGGTTGTCTTCATAGAGCGATGTGAGTCCCCGCAGCATGCCCTGCAGCGCCCCCAGGCTCGTCTGGAAGGCCTGGTAGTACGCGACGACGAGCCCGATGCCTATCGACCCTTCGATGGCCCGCCAGGCTATGTAGGCGAAGGTGCCGAATACCGCTGCCACCGCTGCCACCCCCGCGCCGAATTCGGCCAGGGCCTGCCGGCCGCTGAGCGCTATCAGTTCTCGCCTGAGGAGTGAGCGAACTTCACGATACCGGGCTCGGAACCGGTCACCGAGCGCGAGGAGGCGCACCTCTTTGGCGTACGTGGTATCGGTGAGAACCCAATGGGCGTAGAAGGCTTGGCGTTCCATCTCGGTGCGTCTCGTCTGCCAGGCGAACAGCTTCTTCGAGTAGAGAAAGCGCACCAGTCCGCCGGGGATGGCCGCGCACAGCACGATGAGACCCACCGCCCAGTGCAGCGTGAGCAGCAGTCCGGCCATGGCGAGCACGGTGACGAGGGCCTGAAGGGTGGCGGTGAGGTTGCGTACGATACTCGTCGGCCGGTAGGGAGCTTCCTGCTGGGCGCGGTAGAGAGCATCGTGATAGTGGGCGTTCTCGTAGTACTCGAGATCGACGGCGATAGACTGCGAATGGATCACGTCCATGACGTGGTCGGTGACCGTGCGTCCGAGCGCGCCGTCGACCATCGTCGCCACCGAGCGGAGCACCGCGGTTATGAGCCCCACCGCCGCGGCGAGACCGATGAGAACCGCCACATGTCTGAAAGCGGCCGCGTGGTCCGCCGCGCCGATGCCGTCGGCGATCGCGTCGACGATGAGCTTCAGCAGCCAGATGGTGGCCAAGGGCACGAGGCCCGACGCGATGGTGACGACGGTGCTGGCGACGGTCCAGCCGGGAGCTACCTTCCAGACGAGTTTGAGCGCACGCCACAGGCGCGCCAGATCTCGCACTCTCGGTCGGCGTAGTTCTGTGGCCAAGCAGCGCTCCTCTGCCTCGGGTGCTCTTCCGACACTATAGACAAAACGAGGTTCAACATCTCGGGCGTGGAATAGTGTGACTGCAGCAGAACCGGGCTCTGAAAGAGGCGCCTACGCGATATCCATCGATCGGCAACGACACCCCGTCCTCGAGTGATGTGCGACTCGCTCTGCTCCGAACGATGCTGAAGCAGGGCCTGTCGGCGAGGATGCGCGCCCACGGCGTCAGCATGTCGCCGCTCATTCGCGACGGCGACGTGGTGACCGTGGCTCCGCCGGCCGGCGAGCCGCGCGTGGGAGACGTCGTAGCCTGCGTGCTGCCTCAGCCGGGCCAACTGGTGATACACCGCATCGTCGGCGTTGAGGGCAGAGGCTGGCTCGTGCGGGGCGACAACTCCCCGGCCGGCGACGGGATCGTCGAACGTGACGACATATTGGGGACGGTCGTCGCGGTGGAACGCAACGGCCGGCAGGTGGGTCTTCGCAACGGAGCCGCCACCGCCGGCATCGCATGGCTGAGCCGCACCGGCGCCCTGCGGATGCTGGGAGTGCCGCGCCGCCTCTTCTATCGGGCGCTATCGGCCACCCGCCGGGGACTGCAGGGTCGTCGCATGTATCGTTCGCTCGGCCGTCACCTTGGGGCGAGCATCGCCGTCGGCCCGGCGGGGTCTGAAGAGTCACGTCAAGCCCACGAGATGATCGGTCGCACCGAGGCGGGGCTCTCCCCTCACGGAGCTCCCAGTGTCGATGATTCGAGTTGGTCGGCCCGTCGCGGGAGCAGGCTCATCGGGTTCGTCAGGACCACGATGGTCGACGAGTCTCACCAGGGGCTCAGCGGATATTGGCTTTCGGATCTCTGGGTGCGAGGTCGCTATCGCGGGCTCGGGATCGGCGAGAAGCTCGTCGCGCAGGCCATCGCGCGCGTTGCCGACCGGGGGGCCGACCGGCTGCGCTTGGCCGTCTTCACCGACGACAAGGCGGCGCTTGCCCTGTTTCACAAGCTGGGATTCGCCGAATCTCACATAGCCGAACTCGAAGAAGGACTGGCGGCCGAAGAGCAACTCTACGGACGCAGGCGCGTGGTGTTGAGCCGGTCGTTGAATCAGTTGCCGCGCAACGCGACCCGTTGGCTAAATGCGCCTGGTCTCTCCGAGGAGAGCCGGGCGGTGGTGGCCTGCGCCGCCGCGGTCGTCGACGCGAGCTCCGTCGCCGCCGCACTGGCGCTCGTGGAAGACTGCGCCGACCCCGAGCGGTTGTGTGCGGTGGCGGCCGCGCACGGCATGATCGGTCATCTTCACCGGTTGCTCTCGACTCACGAAGGGGCCGGCGAAGCTCTCGTAGCCAGATTGGGCGATTTGCAGCGCCTCGTCGCCGAGCGGGACCTGCTGCAGACCGCGCAACTCCTCGGGCTGATAGAGGAGTTCGAGGCGGCCGGCATCGAGGTGATGCCGTACAAGGGGCCCGTCTGGGGGGAGCGGTTCTACGGCGAC
>JAKAHF010000268.1 GCA_021815245.1 Actinomycetes bacterium | reverse complement strand
GATCCTCGAGGGGCTGCGCGAGCGATACGAAGCGCACCATCGGGTGCGTATCACCGACGAGGCCCTCGACGCCGCGGCCTATCTGGCCGACCGCTACATCAGCGACCGCTTTCTGCCCGACAAGGCCATCGACCTGGTCGACGAAGCCGCGTCGCGCAAACGCATTCAGAACATGTGCGCGTCACCGGACCTGCGTGAGGTCGAGAACGCCATTCTCGACGTGAGGCGCGAGAAGGAAGGCGCCATCGACGTGCAGGACTTCGAAAAGGCCGCGTCGCTGCGTGACCGCGAGCGCAAGCTGCTCAACCAGCGGCACGAGCTCGAGGAGAAGTGGCGCGAATCCGACGAAGCCACCGAGATCTCCATCGGCGAAGAGGAGATCGCCGAGGTGACGGCGATGTGGACCGGCATCCCGGTGACAAAGCTCACCGAGGCTGAGACCCACCGTCTGCTCCGCATGGAGGAGTCGCTACACGACCGGGTCGTGGGCCAAGACGAGCCGGTGAAGGCCGTGTCGCGCGCCATCAGGCGTTCGCGCGCCGGCCTGAAGGATCCGCATCGCCCGGCCGGTTCGTTCATCTTCTTGGGTCCGTCGGGCGTGGGCAAGACCGAGCTGGCCCGCACGTTGGCGGAGTTCCTGTTCGGCGAAGAGTCGGCGCTCATCCAGGTCGACATGTCGGAGTTCATGGAGAAGCACGCTGTCAGCAGGCTTGTCGGGTCGCCTCCCGGCTATGTCGGCTATGACGAGGGTGGGCAGCTCACCGAGCAGGTGCGCCGCCGGCCATATTCCGTGGTGCTTCTCGACGAGATCGAGAAGGCTCATCCCGATGTGTTCAACATCCTGCTGCAGATCCTCGAGGACGGCAGGCTGACCGATGCTCAGGGGCGGGCGGTCGACTTCCGCAACGCCATCATCATCATGACGTCGAACATCGGCGCCAATACCATCTCCAAGGGCCAGGTTCTCGGCTTCGGCGAACCGGTGTCGCAGGGCGGTCTCGACTACGACGAGATGAAGACCAGGGTCACGGGCGAGTTGAAGACCGTGTTCCGTCCCGAATTCCTCAACCGTGTCGACGAGGTCATCGTCTTCCGCAAGCTGAGTAAGGAAGAGATCACCGACATCGTCTCGCTCATGATGTCTCGGGTCGAGGACCAGCTGCGCGATCGTGAGATCGGCGTCGCGCTCACCGTCGAGGCCAAGGAACTGCTCGTCGAAGTCGGCTACGACCCGACCATGGGTGCGCGGCCTCTGAGGCGGGCCATCCAGCGCTATGTCGAAGACCTACTGGCCGAGCAGGTGCTCTCGGGCAAGTTCCCGCGGGGCAGCACGGTGGTCCTCGAGCGCGAGGAAGACCATCTGGTCATCAGCGACGTCATCAAGGGCGCCCCCGACGTGCTCGTCGCCGACGAGACCTCCTAGGCAAGACGGGTCGGCACATGGCGCCTCGCGGCAAGAGCTCGTTCGCCTGCCGGGAGTGTGGCTATGTATCGCCGGGTTGGTTGGGCAAGTGCCCCGGCTGCGGCGAGTGGAACACCATCGAAGAAGCGGCGCCCGCGCGGACGAGTCCGCGGGGCGCAGGAACCGCGGTCGCGGTTCCTGCGCCCCTTCGGCTCATCGACGTCGACCCCACATCCCAGGAACGCCTTGCGACCGGTCTGGGCGAGTTCGATCGCGTACTGGGAGGCGGGCTTGTCGCCGGCTCGGTGGTGCTGGTCGGCGGGGAACCGGGAGTTGGTAAGAGCACTCTCCTGCTGCAGACGCTGCTCGACATGGAGAATCGCGGAGTCGCGACCCTTCTCGTGTCGGGCGAGGAGTCGGCCGCCCAAGTGAAGCTGCGCAGCGTAAGACTTGGGGGAGAGGGCAGCAAGCTGCGCCTGCTGGCAGAGACCCAGACCGAGAACGTCGTTGCCGCGATCGATCACCTCAAGCCGGCACTCTGCGTGGTCGACTCTGTGCAGACCCTGTGGTCGGGGGAGGTGGGCTCGGCGCCTGGGTCGGTGGCCCAGATACGAGACGCGACGGCTCAGTTGCTGAGAGTCGCCAAGGACAATGGCATCGCCCTCGTGCTCGTCGGCCATGTCACCAAAGAAGGCGAACTGGCCGGGCCCCGTGTGCTCGAGCACATGGTCGACGCCGTCCTCTCGTTCGAAGGTGAGCGTGCCCAGCCGTTCCGCGTCTTGAGAGCGGTGAAGAACCGTTTCGGTTCGACGAACGAGGTCGGCGTGTTTCAGATGGCCGAGAAGGGTCTCGAGGAGGTCCCCGATCCGGCCTCGGTCTTTCTCGAGGATGGCGATCTGCGCTCCGGCTCAGTAGTGGTGCCGGTGCTCGAGGGCACGCGCTGCCTCCTTGCCGAGGTGCAGGCCCTTGTCGCGCCGAGCAACCTGGCGATGCCGCAACGCGTCGCGCGCGGTGTCGACCGCAATCGCCTGGCGATGATCGTCGCCGTACTCAGCAGGCGTGCACGGCTGCCGCTCTACAAGTGCGACATCTTTGTGAACGTAGCGGGCGGGCTGGCCCTCGATGATCCTGCAGCCGATCTGGCCGTCTCCCTGGCCATCGCGTCGGCTTGGCGCGACGGATCCGACGGTCATGGAGTCGCCGCCTTTGGAGAAGTGAGCCTGACCGGCAAGGTGCGGTACGCGCTGCAAGGCGAGAAACGCATCCAAGAGCTTGCCCGGCGGGGCTTCAAGCAGATCCTGGTTTCGAGCCGCAACGCGGAGGAGTTCATCGCCGCGACAGGAGCCTCCGGCGGAGACGGCCGCTCCGGCCGCGCAGGAGCCACCTTGCCGGCATTGAAATTGGTAGCAGTGGGCGACATAGCCGACGCGGTCAGACGCGTCGCCGATGAGACGAAGTCCGCCGCCAGTGATCCGGCGAAGACAGGAGCACCCCGATAGTGAGGAGCACGAGTGGATAAGCTGCTCAAGACCATGGACGAAGGACTCGTTCAGGCTCTGCAGATGATCGCCCCGGGCACACTGCTGCGGCAGGCCATCGACAACATCGTGAGGGCACGCACGGGTGCTCTTCTCGTGTTCGCCGACGAGGAGCAGATCCGTCCGCTCATCTCGGGCGGCATCGACATCCATGTAGCCCTCAAGCCGATGATCCTCTACGAGCTTGCGAAGATGGATGGAGCCATCCTTCTCAATCGCACCGGCTCGCACATCTTTCACGCCAACGTGCAACTCATGCCCGACGCGAGCATAGAATCCCAGGAGACCGGCACGCGGCATCGCACCGCCGAGCGCGTGGCCAAGCAACTGGGCGTGCTGGCCATCTCCATCTCGGCGGCGCGCGACGTAGTCACGGTGTACGTGGGCGGGGTGCGTTACATCATGGACCCCATCCGGGTCATCCTCAGCAAAGCCGACCAGGCGCTGCAGACCCTCGAGCGCTTCAAGAGCAGGCTCAATCAAGTGATCATGGTGCTCTCGGTGCTCGAGTTCCACGAAGCCGTGTCACTGTTCGACGTGACGAGCGTCATCCAGCGCAGCGAGATGGTGCTTGCGCTGTCGCATCTCATCGAACGGTTCATCACCGAGTTGGGTACCGAAGGCCGGCTCGTGCAGCTGCAGTTGCGCGAGATGCTCATCAATGTGCGCGAGGACCGCGACGCTGTGCTTCGCGACTATGTCGTCGATCCGACTCCCGAACGCATCGATGCGGCGCGCGAGCAGCTCATCTCGATGCCCTCGGAGCAACTCATCTCCATGGGGAGCATCGGTGCCATCCTGGGGTATTCTCCCGAGGAGAGCACCTTGGAGATGCACGTGGTGCCCCGTGGCTACCGCATGCTTCGCAAGATCCCCCGGTTGGGCCAGGAGGCCATCGCCGCGGTCATGGCGCAGTATCCGACTCTGCGGCAGATCGTCGACGCTCCGGCGTCCGACCTGGCCACCATCGACGGCATCGGAGACGACCGGGCGCGCGACATCGTCGAGGGTCTCAGCCGGTTGCGCGAGATGGACGTGATGGAGAGGTACGGCTGATGTTCAACGCGGGAGATACGATCGTCTATCCCCACCACGGCGCCGGGCGTGTGCTCGAGGTGGTGCAGCAGGATTTCCAGGGGCAGCCTCGCAGCTACTACTCCATCCACATCCTGCAGAACGACCTGAACGTCATGGTTCCGGTGGATCTATCCGACAAGGCCGGCTTGCGACCGGTCATAACCGAACCGATGGTGGAGTTGGTCTTCAGCGTGCTGCGCGACGACCCCACCGGCATGCCGATGAACTGGAACCATCGCATCAGGCAGAATCACGAGAAGATCAAGACGGGCGATGTGTTCGAGTTGGCCGATGTGGTGCGCAATCTGGCGTCACGCGACCGGCAGAAGGGCCTGTCGACCGGAGAGAAGCAGATGTTCCTCAAAGCCCGCCGCATTCTCGCGTCGGAGCTCATGTGCGTGAGAGACTTGGAAGAGGAGGACGCGCTGCACCTGCTCGACGCGGTGCTGGCTGAGTCTTCAACTCAGACACGTTTCTCGGAGAACTAGCATGCCTTTGGCGGTCAGACTCCTTATGGCCCTGGTGGGCGGCGTCATCTTCTACCAGCTCGCCGTCAGATATCTGCCCGATTCGTTCCAATCGAGCACGTATGGCCTGCTGGTGGTCGCGTGCGTGGCGGGGGGCATCGGAGTC
>JAKAHF010000267.1 GCA_021815245.1 Actinomycetes bacterium | reverse complement strand
GCGAGGGTGTCGGCCACGGCGCCCGCGTCTTTGGCGCCCAGGCCGAAGACCTTGAGCTGGTTCGCGGTTATCTCCGCAGCCTTGCCCACGTCGAGCTCGCCGGCCGCAGCGAGGGAAAGCATGCCCGGTAGGGCCCCGATGGTGTCGGCGATGGAGAGGCCGGCCTTGACCAGCTCGTTTGCGCCCTGAGCCGCCTCGCCGGCGGAGTACTGCGTGTCCTTGCCGAGCTGGATGACCGTGTTCTCGAGCGCCTGCATCTCCTTGGCCGTGCCATTGGCGTTGGCCTTGATGCGGGACATCTCGTACTCGAACGTCGCTGCGGACTTAACGATCGCCACGCCAATACCCGCGGCTGCGGTGGCCGCGACAGCGAGGCCGCCCGCTACTGCCTTCCCGGCCCGCTTGGCGCTCTGGCCCCAGGTGTCCTCCATGCGGCGGCCAGACTTGCTGGTCTCGCTCTCGAGGTTCCGGAGCCCCTTGAGGTAGGGCTTGCCCTCAGCGTCGAATAAGATGTACAGGCGTTCGAGCTGTCCGTCGGACATCTAGCGTCTCCGCTTGTGCTTGGCTTTGTACTTGGCGATCGCCTGGTCGGCGAGTCGGGAGAAGCGGTCGAGGCCGCGGTTGGCGGCCGCCTTCTTGGCGGCCTGGTGCTCCTCGGGCTGGTCAGCCTCATCCGGCCGGTAGCGGTTCTTGTAGACCCCAGCGAAGGCGTGGTTGATGCCGATGAAGTACTGGTCCTGGTAGTACGGGAGCCAGTGGCGCATCTTGCGGACCCACTTGGCCGGGGCCTCTTCGATCACCCAGGGCGGGATGTGGTACCAGAAGGCGAGCTCGAGGTACGAGCGGTCGAGGTCGGGCCCGGTTACTTGCCGTCGCGGGCCCTGCGACGGTTTTTTGCGGCGTCCCCGGTGAGCACCGCGGTCACACGCTCGGAGAGCTCAGCCATGAGGTCGGGGCCGAGCTCGAGGATCCGCTCCGGCGACTGTTCGGGGACGAGAAAGATGGCGAGCAAAGAGGCGTCCTCGTAGCGCGGCGTGATCTCGAGCGGGTCAGGGCCCTTGAGAGCCTCCTGCTCCCTCTCGATGAGCGCCCGCGCCTCGTCGTCGGAGCCGCCGGCCGCAGCCAGGGCCTTCGCCTTTTCGGCGATCTCCTTGCCAAGCGCGACCTTCTCCTCGAGGTACTTGAGCCGCCGCGCGGCGTGCTCCTCGCGCACCTCGGTCATGCGGAAGTAGTCTGATTCGAGCGGCTGGCGAAGCTTGAGTACCTCGCCGTCCGGCATCTCGATCTCGACGATGGGCTGCCGGTGATAATCGGCCACCCGGATCTTGTCGGTCATGATTCATTCCTCCCAGGATTAGGTGCCGGGCCCGCATCCTGGGGACGGGCCCGGCATGTGTGAGAAGCGCGAAGCGCCAGGATTTCTAGTACGTGGCGACGTTGTTGAGGATGGTCACGGTCGCGATCGGCGCGGAGCCGGTCGCTTCGCCGCCAACCACGAGCACAGGGTCATCCCCTTCGGGGTTGCCCTTGAAGCCCATGAACGGCTCGGAGTCCAGGTCGAAGGTGGGCACGCTGAACGCGATCGAGCGTTCCGGGCTCGCCTGCTGGATGAACTTGGACGACCAGGAGAGCTGCTGAATGGTCGTCGTGATCTCGGTGCCGGCAGTCGGCGCCGGGGTGCCGAACTTCGCCAGGTTGATGAGGCGGAAGTTCTCCTGCAGGATCTCGGCGGCCACACCGATCATGCCCGGCTTGCGGTTCGCGCAGTAGGCCGTCACGCCCTCGCCCTGGTACGGGGTGGCGTTCATGTCGTAGTCCAGCTTGAAGCTGGAGATGGCGGGCTGCGCGCCCACGTGCCGGTTGTAGCAGCCGGGGCTGTTCACGTCGCCCAAGAGGTCCTGGGCGGCAAGCAGGCAGTCGGCCAGCGTTACGCACGGCTCGATCCAGGCGCTCGACGGGTTGTTCGCCGTCGTGTCGGCGAAGTAGTGGGTCGTGGTCAGCGCCTCGTGAGCGATGAGGTCCGCGCGAATCTCGGTGAGGGCCACGATGCAGGCCGCCAGGTCCGCGAGCGGCGTCGCGAACGCAAGCGTGTTCGCCGCATCGGCCGCCTTGTGATGCTTGCCGGACGCGACGGCCAGGTGTGCGTTGTAGACCGTCTTGAACGAGGCGAGCGACGTCTTGAGCGTCGCGAGATCGGTCGGGACGGCGATGTGCGCCATGTTGGTGTAGTCGCCGTTCAGGTTGTGGTACCCGCCGCCGTGCAGCCAGTGGAGCGTGGAGGTCTCCTGGGTGGCGGCCGCCGGGGCCGCGGCGAACTCCTCCTTGGCGAAGCCGATGATGGTCGGCTTCAGGCGGAAGTAGCCGTCGTCCTTGTTCGTGGTCTCGATGCCCAGCTTGACGATCTGGAGATCACCGAAGAAGTACCACTGGTCGTCGATGTTCACCCAGGCCGAGAAGTACGGGAACGCCGAGAACGACGTGGGCGGCACGAACGTGTGGGTGTAGGGGTCGCCTCCACCCGCGGGCGTGTCGGTCCAGCCGGCATAGGCGACCATGGCGCCGATGTCCTTGGGCTGGCCGGTGATGGTGCACTCGCCGCCGGTGTCGACATAGCCGATCGTCTTCTTGGACGCGCCGAAGATACGGCCGTCCGAGATGTTGAGCGACTTGATGTCGGGCTTCGAGGAGATACCCCCGTCGACCATCTCGAGGAAGTAGGTCGGGGCAGCCGGGTACACTCCGCGCGCCGACTGCTTGGCGATCTGGATGTTGTAGTCACCAGTTGCGATCATTCGTCAACCACCTCCTTTCGAGGGGTCTTCGCGGGTTTGTCCTCCAGGTCGGGAGGCTTGGGGATAGGGACCGGGACCTCGCTCTCCACGAGCAGCGGGTGCTTGCGAAGCAGCTTCAGGTCCTCGGGGTCGTCGGTGTCGTAGGGCAGTTCAAAGACCCGCTCGCGCCCATCGGGATGGAGCGTGGTCTGGGCAGGGACTGTGGGGTTGCGATCGCGTAGGTCGAAGCGACGCATGTGGTCACCTCCAAACGAAAGGCCGCTTGTGGCGGCCTTCGGTCAGCTTGCTTTGTGGAGCGGTCTCGCCTCGCGCATGCGGCAGTACCAGCCGGTGTCCGGCTCGTAGGTGTCGCCGCGCGGGTCGGTGAACACGTAGACGTGGACGTCACCCATGGCGCCGTGGTAGCCCTCCAGGGCTTCACGCAGTTGGGTGTCGATGGCGATGATCTTGATCATGGCGCCGGCAGGATCCTTCGACCAGCTCTTGAGGAGCAGCCGCGGCCACACGTAGTCGCCGAAGCGGAGCTCGCGGCCGGCAAGTACTTGCCAGGTGACACAATCACCCGTCGTGCCTTCCGGTATCACCATCGGGTAGATACGGGCACCGACGAGAGCGGAGAGTCCGGCATGCGCCTTGAGGTAGGTGGTGAGTCCGGTCTCGAGGCTCATGCGATCTTCTCCACCAGCTCTTTAAACGCTTCGCCCATTTCCTTCACGGCTTCGTCCTTGGTCGCCTCGAAGGCAGGACCGGCCGATGGTCGTGCGGCCATCTTGCTGGTGCCATCCTCGAGGTACTTCGGGTACGGCGGATCGGTGATGTTGGTGCCGATGGCGATGTGGGCCCTTCCCGGACTGCGGCCTTGATGGCGGCTGCCCATGTCTTGTCCCTCAAAGTCGGGGGCAAGTTCAGTGTGGCCGCCGATGTGGATCGAACGGCGATAGCTGCCTGTGCTCTTGGTGGGCTGCTTGGTGGGCGGGCTCCCTGCATTGTGCGGAGCCAGCCGCTTCCACTCGTTCTGCACAGGAAGCGCGCCAGCCACGAGAACCGTCTCGAGGACCTGCGACTGCGCTGCGAGCTCCAGTGCTTTGAACTTGCGCGACAACGCTTTGTCACCGACCAGGCGCGCGTTGATCATGTGGTCACCGCCTCGACGACGAGCTCCGTGCAGAGCAGCTCGGAGTCCGGCAGCACGGCGAGGATGGTATAGGTCACGCTGCCGATGACGACACGCATGGCCGTCGTGATCGTCGCGTAGTAGCCGGCGAGCAGGACGACATTGGCCGTGGTGGATTTGAACATCTCGGGCAGGGCTTCCCGCCTGGACTGTCCGAGAGCGGTCACGGGCGCCACCCGGCAGGCGATCGCGCTGAGACCGACCACGGTCGACCAGGTCGGGATCGGCTGGCCGACAGCGTCGGCGACGTCGGTCCGCTGCTTGATCGCGCAGGTCGAAGGGAAGAACGACTCGAGCGCAGTGAGCAGACGCGCGTCGGTGATCGACGGTGACCTCATCTCACATCTCCCGGAGCGCCTGGTTCCAGACACGCTCGCGAGTGGCGAAGGTGTTGGGAACCATCTCGATCACATCGAAGCCGCCACCGTCTTCCGCCGCCTCGGCCTCTTCGGCCTGGGCGCGAAGTTTGGCCGCCCGCTCAATGAGAGAGTTCGCGAGCTTGGCGCCGTCGGTCTGCAGGTCGAGTGTCTTGATCACCTTGAGGGTCATCGCCTGCGAACTCGCGATCGTCTCGAGAGCCAGCGCGGCCGCACGGCGTGCGTCGACCTCGAGCGTCAAGAAGGCCTCGATCTCGTCATCCTCGAAGACGTAGCTTGCCGCCTGGTTATCGGGGACGAGAAGACGCACCTTGCCGATGTCGGTC
>JAKAHF010000266.1 GCA_021815245.1 Actinomycetes bacterium | reverse complement strand
CGGGGAGGACAGACGTGACTACCTACATCATCCGGCGGTTGTTCATAGGGCTGTTCGTCCTGTTCATCGTCTCCCTCATCGTGTTCTTCTCCGTGCGACTCCTCCCGGGCGACCCCGCGCTCATCTACGTGTCGTCGCAGCAGGGCGGATCGGGCGTCACGCAGGAGAGACTCGATGAGGTGCGCAAGGAGCAGGGTCTCGACAAGCCCGTACTCGTGCAGTACGTGAACTGGGTGGGCAACGTGCTCCAGGGTGACTTTGGCAAGTCGATCCAGTATCGCAAGGACGTGGGCGAGCTCCTTGGGGAGAGACTTCCGGTCACGCTCATCCTGGGCTTCATCTCGCTGATCATCAGCAGCGTCCTCGGTTCGCTTTTCGGACTCCTGGCGGCAATCAAGCGAGGTAGTTGGATCGATACCTTGGTGACGGTCCTATCCTATGTTGGGCTTGTCGTGCCGGTCTTCATGCTGGCATACATCCTGATCTACATATTCGGGGTGAAGCTCGGCATGCGCTTCGACAGCTGGACCGCGCCCTGGGAGAACTTCGGGGAGAGCGTGAAGCTCAGCTTCATGCCGATCATCTGCCTCGTGACCGTGCCTCTGGCGATCACCGCCAGGCAGATGAGATCGAGCGTGCTCGAGGTCAACAACATGGACTACGTCCGCACGGCGTGGTCCAAAGGTCTGCGGGAGCGGGTGATCGTGACCAGGCACGTTCTGAAGAACAGTCTGATCCCCGTGATCACGCTGCTCGGCATCGGCATCGGCATCATCTTTGGAGGCGCAGTCATCGAGGAGATGATCTTCTCGATCGCGGGTGTGGGCCAACTCCTCGTGAAGAGCGTCTTCGCCCGCGACTATGTGGTCATCCAAGCCGGCACGCTGATCATCGCGGCCATGATCATCTTCATCAACATCATCGTGGATATCTCGTACGGCTGGCTCGACCCAAGGATCCGCTATGGATGAGACCTTCGTCATAGGTGAACCTGAGACTGTCGCAACGCGGACCGTTGGCGAGTGGCGGCGGTTCTTCAAGATCCTCTTCCAGCGTAAGCTGGTGATGGTCTCGGTCTTCCTGCTCGTATGCTTCCTAGTCGTGGCGTTGTTCGCTCCGCTCATCGCGACACACGACCCGATGAAGAACGATATGAAGAACGTGTTGCAGTCGCCGAGCGCGGAGCATCTGGCCGGTACCGACAACCTTGGGCGCGATGTGTTCAGCCGCCTCGTCTACGGGGCGAGGACGGCGCTCATCATCGGCTTCGGCACGGTAGCCCTGTCTTCGATCATCGGTGTGCTTCTCGGCATTCTCGCAGGATTCCTGGGAGGGTGGGTCAACGCAATCATCATGAGGGTCATGGACGCTCTCATGGGCTTCCCGATGCTCGTGCTCGCTCTGCTGCTCGCCGCCGTGTTGGGGGCCGGCATGCTGAACATCATCATCGCTCTCGGCGTCACCACGATCCCGGGGTACTGCCGACTGATGTGCGCGGCGACATTGAGCGTCAAAGAGAACGAGTACATCATGGCGCAGCGTGCGATCGGAGCCAAGAGCCTCCGAACCATGGTGAAGCACGTCTTGCCGAACGCCATTCAGCCGATCATGGTGCTCGTCACCACGATGCTCGGCACGGTGATTCTCGCTGAGGCGGGCCTCAGCTTCCTCGGGGTCGGCATCAAGGCGGGTGAACCGGCATGGGGCGGCATGGCCGCGGCCGGTTTCCGCTACCTCATCGGCACTCCACCGCACCCGGGCCTCTCGTTTGTGCCCTCCATCTGCATCGCGGTCGTAGTGTTCTCCTTCAACATGCTGGGTGACGGTCTGCGCGACGCGCTCGATCCGAGACTGAGGGGCAAGCTGTGAGTGCCGAGAACGTAGCCTGCGATCTACCGACCACCGAGATGCTGCGCGTCAACGATCTGCGCACCGAGTTCCGTGTGGACGAGGGCATCGTTCGTGCCGTCAACGGCATGACCTACTCGCTGAACGAACGCGAGATCGTCGGCATCGTCGGCGAGAGCGGTTGCGGCAAATCGGTCTCGCAGCTTTCGGTGATGCAGCTCATCAAGAAGCCGGGTCGCGTGGTCGGCGGCGAAGTATGGTTCCAGGGCAAGAACCTTCTCGAGTACAAACCCAACGGACACGAGATGCGCTCGATTCGCGGCGCCAAGATCAGCATGATCTTCCAGGAGCCCATGACCTCGCTCAACCCCGTGCTCACAATCGGCCGGCAGTTGACCGAAACGCTCGAGCTGCACCTGGGCATGAACAAGAAAGAGGCCAGGCACCGTGCGGCGGAGCTTCTCGACTCAGTCGGCATCTCCAGCGCGGCAAGCCGTTTGGACGACTTTCCGCATCAGTTCAGCGGAGGCATGAGGCAGCGCGTGATGATCGCCATGGGCGTGGCCTGCCAGCCCAAGATGGTCATCGCCGACGAGCCCACGACCGCGCTCGACTGCACGACGCAGGCCCAGCTCCTGGAACTCATGCTCTCGTCGATCGACAGCTGCAAGGGCGCCCTGGTGCTGGTCACCCACAACCTCGGTGTTGTGGCGCGGTATGCGCAGCGTATCTACATCATGTACGCGGGGCGTATCGTGGAGCAGGGGCCGTGCCGCGAGATCTTCTACCGGCCTAGACATCCCTATACCGTCGGTCTGCTGAAAAGCGTCCCACGTCTCGATGAGGAAAAAGGACGGCGCCTCGTGCCGATCGTAGGCACGCCGCCCAACCTGATCGGTCTACCCGATAGGTGCGCCTTCTATCCCCGCTGTCCGGTGCGCACCGAGCAGTGCCTTACTCAGGCTTGGCCCGAGCTGGTGGCCGTCGACGAAAACGGACATCTGGCCCGGTGCTACAACACTGACGGGAGGACCGAGGCATGACGGCCACACCCGAGACCATGAGCGGCGCTCCGGCGCCGGGCTCCGAAGACGTGATCCTCGACATCGACTCGCTCGAGATGCACTTCCCCATCACGCGGGGACTGCTCAAGCGCAAGGTGGGCGAGATCAAGGCGGTAGACGGCGTGACGTTCAAGCTGCGCCGGGGCGAGACGCTCGGCTTGGTGGGTGAGAGCGGCTGTGGCAAAACCACCATCGGCCGGTGCATCAGCAGACTCTACAAGCCCACCGGCGGGCGTATCTGGTTCGACGGGCAAGAGATCTCCTCGATGAAGGAGAAGGATTTCCGGCCGATGCGTCGCAAGATTTCGGTCATTTTCCAGGATCCGTACGGTTCGCTCGACCCCCGCCAGAGCGCGGGGAGCATCGTAGGGGAGCCGCTGAAGGTACACGGGCTCGTGCAGAACAAAGCCGACTACCAGAGCAGGGTGGCGCAGCTCCTGACCAGCGTCGGGCTCGATCCCAACCTGCAGGGTCGCTTCCCTCACGAGTTCAGCGGCGGTCAGCGGCAGAGGCTCGGCATAGCGCGGGCGCTCGCCGGAGACCCCAGTCTCATCATCTGCGACGAGCCGGTATCGGCGCTCGACGTCTCGATCCAGGCGCAGATCATCAACTTGCTGATGGACCTCAAAGAGGGTCTGTCGGAGCTGACGTACATCTTCATCGCCCACGACCTTTCGGTGGTCAGGCACATCAGCGATCGAATCGCAGTGATGTATCTGGGGCACGTGATGGAGATCACCACGCCCGAGGAGCTGTACGCCAATCCGCTTCATCCCTATACCCAGGCCTTGCTGTCGGCGGTGTGTGTGCCCGATCCCGACTTAGAAGCGACCCGCGAGAGGATCATCCTCGAGGGCGAGGTTCCTAGCCCGGTCAACCCGCCGAGTGGTTGCGTGTTTCACGCACGCTGCCCGGCCGCGCGACCGGAGTGCAGCGGTACGGTGCCGCCGCTGAAGCAGGTCGGCAACGACCACGAGGTCGCGTGCCTCCTGGCCGAGTGAATCGGCGCAGGGTATCGCGGCGGACGGTCAATTCGACAACAAGGTGCGACATATGTGCAACGCTCCTAGGAAGGGGGTGCGCGTCTCGGGGACTCGGCGTTGGGACAGGAATCGACTCCAAAGTGTTTGACAGATATGACATGAGTGTTGGTGCAAACTGTCCGAGATGGGGGTACTGAAGTGAGAAGCACATCAACGAAGAGGGTGGCGCTGGGCATCGCCGTCCTCCTGCTGATCGGATTGCTGGCGCTCATCGCCGTTGGTTGCGGCGACGAGACCACGACTACCACGGCGTCCACGCCCGGCACGACCGCGCCGCCCGCGAGCACGGATACCACCGCGCCGCCCGCGAGCACGGATACTACCGCGACCACTGCGCCCGCCGGCCCGACCGCCGGTGGCATCATTCAGCACATCACGTCGGCCGGCCCGCAGAACGTGGGTTTCTGGGCCAAGATGGGCCCCACCGACGAAGGCCCGATCTTCCCGTCGGTCGAGAGAATCTGCGAATACACGCCCGATCGTAAGCTCGTCCCGTTCTTGGCGAAGAGCTTCACCGAGGATCCCGCCGCTCTCACCATGAGCTGCGAACTCAACCCGGGCATCATGTTCCATGACGGCACCGAGCTCACCGCCGAAGTGGCCGTG
Source organism: Actinomycetes bacterium (assembly GCA_021815245.1). The sequence goes on along the minus strand of JAKAHF010000266.1, from coordinate 114 downwards.
TGGAACTACAACATGGGCATCACCGGCAAGAAGCTGCAGTTTGCCGACGCCATCAAGAACATCGAAGTCACCGGCAAGTACACCTATGTCATCAACCTGAACCGTTGGGACAAC
>JAKAHF010000265.1 GCA_021815245.1 Actinomycetes bacterium | reverse complement strand
AAAGCGGTGCCTCGATCGTGTTCTCCGGTTCGGCCAACGAGAGCCTCTATGCGCTCCTTCCGACCCACAACTATGAGTCGATCGACGTCTTTCCGAGCTGGCGCGCGGAACTGGAGGCCTATCATCGACCTCACCGCGAGAGTTTCGAGCGGCTCTGGTCCAACCGCAGCCGCAACACGGCGGTTGTCGACGTTCCGACCGCGGTTCGTGACAAGCTGCTGGAGATTGGCGCGCGGCTCGACGGCCCGCCTGACCCCGAGCGCGAGAAGGCAATCCTGCGCCGGATCGCCGGCCAGGAGCCCATCGATGGAGCGGGGCAGGGGCCACGCGTGCCGAGTACGGTCGGCGGAGTAGAGTTCAAAATAAGAGACCATCAGCGCGACGCGTTGCGGGCGTGGCAGCTGGCTGGCGATTACCAGGGGATCCTCGATCTTGCGACCGGCGCTGGAAAGACGATCACCGCCGCCTATGCAGTGACCCAGATGGCCAGGGCCATTTCTGGCCTGACGGTCATTGTTGCGGTCCCCTACCAGAACCTGGCGGACCAATGGTGCGACAACCTTGCCTTGTTCAACATCCGCCCGTTGCGTTGCTACGTCTCGAAGTCGGCGTGGCTTGGGGAACTGCAGAGTCTTATTCTAGACATCGAACTCGGGGTTGCGCCGTTCAATGCGATCGTCGTGGTCAACCGCACCCTCAAGACGCCCGAATTCCAGGAGCTTATCGCAAGAATACCCGGTCAGCAGCTGCTCTGGATCGGGGATGAGTGTCATCATCACGGGTCGGAGACGTTCAGGAACGCGCTGCCGCAACACGCCAAGTATCGGCTTGGGCTATCGGCCACTCCCGAGCACTATCTCGATGCCGACCGCAACGCTCGACTCCAGGCCTACTACGGCCAAGTGGTATTCAGCTATTCTCTGGCTCAAGCCATCCAGGACGAGGTGCTCACGCCATACAACTACTTCCCGCACGTCGTGCAGCTGACGACATCGGAAGCGGATGAGTTCGTCGGCTTGTCGGCGGAAATTGGTAAGATGATGGCCCGGGAGGGCTCTGGCGTACCAAGCATTGGGCTCAAGGCTCTTATGATGAAACGGGCTCGCGTCATCGCGTCGGCGCGCAGCAAGATTTCGGTTCTTCGCGATGTCCTTCGCGATCAACCTGCGGAATCGCACACGCTGTTTTATTGCGGCGACGGGCAGGTGGACGCCGACGAGGATGCGGATGACGACGATGACTTAGGGCCGGACACCGACCCGGAGTTTTCCGGGCGGCAGATTGAGGTGGTTAGCCAGCACCTTGAGGATTTGGGCTGGACGTTGTCCCGCTTCACGTCTCGCGAGCCACGGAAGGAGCGAGACCAGATCCTCGCTAACTTCCGCATCGGGCTTGTTGACGCGATGGTCGCCATCAAGTGTCTCGATGAAGGTATTGATGTACCAGCGTGTCGAACAGCCTTCATTCTTGCAAGCTCGCGCGACCCTCGCCAGTTCATTCAGCGCCGAGGGCGAATTCTTCGACGCTCTCCAGGCAAGGATGTCGCTACGATCCACGACTTCGTTGTCGTACTCCCAGAGAATGGGGGCGATGCAGAGGAAGAGCAGGCCCGCAAGCTGATCGCTTCGGAGCTTCGTCGTGTCGCTGAGTTCGCAGGTCTATCGCGAAACCGGACGCACGCTTACGGGGTTCTTCGGCCGATCCTCGTGGCCTACGGCCTGGAGCACCTTCTCTAGGCTATTTGTGGCAGACGACGCAGCCGGCTGACGCCTCGTCGATGCCGTAGAAATCGTCATTCGTGAGGGTGCGGTCGCCAGCCAGAGGGTTAACGCGGCGGCGAGCCAAGAGGCGCGTCCGGCGCTCCTCGAACTCACGTTCGATCTGAGCGACACGCTCGGGCTGTTCCATATCCTCAAGGCTCTCGCCCTGGCTCCAGGTAAAAGGAGAACCATGTTCGAGTGCCGTCTTCTCGTAGCTCTTGGCGTCTTCGTAGTCCTCGGGGTGTTCGCGCTTCAGCCGCACCCATTCGATCTTTTGTTGGAAGAAGCAGAACGTGCAACCCGAGCGTGTCCGCCACTGGTAGTATTCGGGCTCCCCCACCCCGGCGCTGTCGAGCAGGTCGATCACACCCGCACGGTCGATTCCCGCTTCGCGTAGCGGGAAGTGTACCGACATGTTGGCGTGGGTCGATTGGTAGCCGTCTCGGCGCGGCTCGTCAGCACGGATGGCGACGTAGGAGTGAACCTTGATCCCTGCTTCGAGATCGGGCTCGAGCCAATGCTCGAGTGGGCGAAGCTTCAGCTGACGGGTACACCAGCGTGTCCGCGGCGACGGCAGGAAGTGGTTGTACTCGCTTAGCCAGAAGTCGAAGTCGCGGTCGGGATTGATCCGAGCAATTGGCCGACCGAGAAAACCCTCGAGGCGGTCGAGGAAGGTATAGACCTCCCTGAGCTCCTTGCCGGTATCGGTGAAAAAATACTCGAGCGGCAGATCCGGCTGCGTCTGCCGCATGTGGACAGCGAGGGCGGCGCTATCGCGCCCACCGGAGATACCCAAAATGTGCCGTTCTTGGGTGTTGGTCATGCGACGTCCTCCGATAGCCTTTCCATCACCCGCGCCAGCGCCGCGAACTCAATGGTAGATCCAAGTTCCTGGTCTCTGATGAGACGCACCAGAGTTTCAGCCATCCGGTTTGCCTTCTTCAATTCCACGTCGGTTACTTCAAACGTCTTGTGGAGTGGCCGTTCCTGAGACGCCATTCCAACCATTACCGAAATGGCCTGCGCCGTGGGAGCGCGGCCCTTCACCTTGGCGAAGACCTCGGCCTCCTTGAATCGACGAGCAAGTTTCGCGAGCTCGAAGATGGCCTGTTGGAAGTCTCGGTCGGACCAGTTCCGCGCTGGTTTGTGGACAAGGAGGCTGGCCAGCCCCTCGATATCGCCGTCGCCGGACTCGAAGGCAGCAGCGCGCATAGCGAAGGCGTCAAGCCGAAGGTCAGCGCTTACACCGGCTGCGGTGTGGGCGCGATCGAGAATGCCCTCGAACGTCTCGGGATCGACAGAAAGCTCTTGCGCCACGGCTACGCGCAACTGCTTAAGCATCTCGGGATAAGAGGCCTCGGCCTGAATGAGGCCCTCGTAGATCGACACGGCACGATCGGGATCATGAGGCAGAACGATTTCGATGTCGGAGAACAGCAAGGCTTCGGGGTCGTTGGCCTTCAGCACCAAGTCGCGAACGAGCCTGGCCTTCTCATCAAGCGAGGTTGTGCGCTGCGACCACATCGGAAGGGCTTTGAATCGCTGGAACAATGCCGACGCGACAGGCAGCGCATCTGCCTCGATGGCGACGTCTTTGGTGGAAAGCAGGGATGCCAAGCGGCGCAGAAACTCCCCATGCGCTCTGGTTCGAGAGACGCGGTGCAACTCGACGAGAGAGGGATCCTGCAGAAACCGATCAACAAACAAATCGTCGACCAAAGGCTGATAGTGGCCATCTAGGTAGACGGCGAGGGTGGCCCGATGCGCAAGGATGTAGGCGAGCACGAGCACTGGCATGACGCCGCGCTTCAAGCCGAAGGGCCTTTCGGCCCAGATGTCATAAATCTCCGAAATTCGGACTGCCTTTGGGCTTCGAAGCTTTTCCCATGCCGGCCAGAGACTTCTACCGCGGTCGCTATCGTTGGGATCTGAAAATGCTGGCACACCCTTTGCGACCCGATGCAGTCCAAACGGCTCGAGTATGGTCAGGTAGAGCCCGCGTTCAGCGGGGAAACCCTCGATACCGAGATCGGCCTCGGCGCCGTGCTTGACCATCGCGTGCATCAGCACGCGCGTCGCGGCCATTGCACTCGTCGAAGGCTTGTCACGGTAGAGCAGCTCGGACTGCAACTCGGGGGCGCTACCGAAAGCACGGTCGGCAAGTTCAGAGGCAACCACGCTCGTCGGCTTGCCGTGGAGGGTTTTGACGGGCTCGCCGAGGCACCACCAATCGGCGCTTACTAAGGCGTCCTGCAGTTCGCGCCGGACGACCTCGGTGATCTGTGCGCGCCGAGCTGTCAGCTCGCGGCGAGCGATGCGGTCGCCCTCAAGCTGAGGGTGCGTCGTCTCGACCCGATCGATCGCGAATAACTCGCTGGCATGTTCGCGCAGGAGGAACGCAGACTTCGTGACGGCGACCGCGGCAGTGACGCCCCGCTCCTCTAGTGCTTGACCGAGTGCCTTGGCGGCTACCACAGGTCTGGCGTCGAAAGAGTGGGCGTCAGGTACCAAGAGCACCAGTGTCCCCGCCGATCGGCGCCCATCGCGGCGCAGGCTATCGGCTGTGGTTTCGGCCCATGGTCTGGGGTTTTGCGGGACGTCTTCGCCAAGCTGCAGTACCACGTCGAACGTGCGCAGCGCGCCTGTGGCAAAGTAGTGCCGCTTGGCGGGGACAGGCCGAAGACCAAGACGCGCCGGCAAGTCCCGAAGCTGATCGCTGCTTAGGCGTTCGCTTGCGCGCTTTAGGGATTCATCGAGATCGAAGTCGCTGCCAGAAAAGAGCGCGAACGTGCCGAGGCGCGGTTGTCTCAGCAAGATCGCCTTCGAGACAAGATCGTCCAGCGTTTCGCTAAGGGTCGCTCGCTCGGCTTTTGAAACGCAGAGCTGCAGCATTTCGGGCGAGGAGGCAACGCCAGAGCC
>JAKAHF010000264.1 GCA_021815245.1 Actinomycetes bacterium | reverse complement strand
GGCCGCCGGGAAGTCGGTACCGGTGGCGTACCACGCGGCCGACCCATGGCGCAGCAGGCCCTGTCCTCTCGCCCGCTCGAGTGCCGCGGCGAGACCGTCGCCGAAGAACTCCTCGTCGTCTTGCACGAGAGGGCTCTCGTATGCCGCGGCTGCCAGATGAGGCAGGTGAAGAAAGGGATTGGAGAAGTCGACAGTCGCCGCTTCCACCTCCCTTTGCAGGAGTTTATCGGGGTGCTTCACGAAGAATTGCTCGAGCGCGTCGTTGCCGGCGATGAAGACGGCCAGACTCTCGCCTTTGCCTCGGCCCGCTCGGCCCCACTGCTGCCACAGGCTGGCCATTGTGCCCGGATAGCCGACCGTGATAGCGGCGTCGAGGGCCCCGATGTCGATACCCAACTCGAGAGCGCTCGTACTCACCACGGCAAGGAGCTTGCCCCCGAAGAGCATGGTCTCGATAGTGCGCCGTTGCTCGGGCGTGTATCCGGCCCGGTAGGGAGACAACCTGTCGGCGAGGTGCGGATCGGTCTCCTTCAGCCGGTCGGTCGTCTGCTGGTAGATAAGCTCGGCGCTGCGCCGCGACTTGGTGAAGCAGATGGAGCGCACTCCCCGCCGGACGAGCTCGGCCAGCAGGTCTGCGGCTTCGCTTGTCGTGCCGCGCCGCAGATTGGCTTCTTCCTCTACCAGGGGTGGCTCCCAGAAGACCACCTTGCGGGCACCTACCGGCGCGCCGTCGCCGCTCACGTGGGTGACATCGAGGCCCGTGAGGTGATGGGCGTGCTCCCTCGCGTTGCGGATGGTCGCCGAGGCCAGGATGAATCGCGGCTTGGCGCCATACAGCGAAGCCACCCGGCGCAACCGCCGCAGCACGTTCGCCACATTGCTGCCGAAGACCCCGCGGTAGGTGTGGGCCTCGTCTATGACCACGTAGCGAAGGTTGAGGAAGAAGTCACCCCAGCGTTCGTGGTGAGGCAGCAGACTGAGGTGGATCATGTCGGGATTGGTGAGCAGCACCCGAGCCTTCTCGCGAGCGAGCGCCCGCGCCGCACTGGGAGTGTCGCCGTCGTATGTCGCTACTTCGAGCTGGCGGCCGGCCATCATCCGGAGCCGGCGGAGCTGGTCCTGGGCCAACGCCTTGGTGGGGTAGAGGTAGATGGCCGTCGCGTGGGGAGTACGGAGCAGCGCATCCAGTACCGGCAGGTTGAAGCAGAGGCTCTTGCCCGAGGCCGTGCCCGTGGTCACCATGAAGTCCTCATCTCGCCGGTAGGCCTGCCAGCACTCGGCCTGGTGGGTCCACAACCGGTGGATGCCCTGGGCAGCCAGCGCATCGACGAGGTGCAGGTGCATCTCCGGCGGCAGCTCAGCAGCCTTGCCGGCCCTGCCGGGCAGAACCGTCTCAGCCTCGACCTGAGGAAACCGCTCCCGAGAAAGGATGTCGAAAAGGGCTCTGCTCACGTCCGCGCGCCTCGAGAAGATCGCCATGACTACGTACGCCCGCTTTCACTCGCCTCCGGCTAAGCCGACCACCGAAGCGAGCATAAGCACCCCCAGCCTAGCCGAGCATACAACGAAGTGTGTACCTTGCCGCAGATTCGGCAAGGGCGCTTGCCGAATCTGCGGCAAGGGCGTCAATCGGCGGGGCCGCCGGACGGGGCGTGCTGCAGGGTGATGATCACGATCTGAGGGCGGCAGAACAGGCGGATCGGCGGCACGGTGCTGGTGCCGACGCCGTTCGAGATGATCACCGTCGTCAAACCGTTGTCGACCATGCCCGTGCGGTACTTCTGGCCGTACTGCGAGGGGATGTAGAACGCCCACTTGCCGAACAGGGTCACCTGCCCGCCGTGCGTGTGCCCCGACAGCACCAGGTCGATGGCGTTCTCGGGAAGGTCCTCCGAGTAGTCGGGATCGTGACTCACGAGCACCACCAGGTCGCCCTCGGTCGTGCCCTTGACCGTCGGTGTGAACCGTGGCCGGTCGACCGACGCATCGCTAACGCCGCCGAGGCGGAAGCGCTCATCGCCCTTTTCGATCCACACGGCATCCTCGCGCAGCATCGTGATCCCCGCCTGCTCCATCGCGTCGATCACGGCATTCGGCCCGTCCTCTCCCTTGCGGTAGTCGCCGTAGTCGTGGTTGCCGAGCACGCCGTAGACGCCGAGCGGCGCTTCAAGGCCCTCCAGTTGGTCGAAGCACGACGCGGCGTACCTGGTTCCGTGGTAGACGTAGTCGCCTCCCAGCACCACGAGGTCAGGTTCGAGACCGTCGACCCGCTGTACCAGAGAGGCGATCCGGTCTTCGGAGAGGAACGGGCCGCGGTGGATGTCGGTGACGAGCGCGATGCGCGTGCCGTCGAAAGCCTCGGGCACGTCAGGACTGTTGAACGTGTACTCCTTCACGTCCAGCCAGTAGGTCTCGCCGAAACCGTAGGCCACGAAGAGGATGATGACCGCGAAGAAGGCGGGGATGAGCAGCCACCACCTCTTGCGAGACCGCCTGCGCCTCATCGTATGCGAACGCCTGCCTTTGGACGGAGCGCCGATCATCTCGCGCCTGCGCGAAACCGGCGCTCCGCCTTTCGACGGCGTTCTAGCGAGGCACCCGCACGAGGTCGCGCTCGGCGAGCAGCTCCGCGATCTGTACCGCGTTGAGGGCAGCTCCCTTTCGCAGGTTGTCGGCTACCACCCAGAGATTCATCCCGTTGGGGATGGTCGGGTCGAGCCTGATGCGTCCCACGTAGGTGGCGTCCTGGCCTGAGGCCACTATCGGCATGGGGTAGACCTTGTTGCCGGGGTCGTCGGCGAGCTTGATTCCCGGGGCGGAGGCCAGCAGCTCCTTGGCCCGCTCCACCGAGAGCGGCCGGGCGAACTGCAGGTTGACCGACTCGGAGTGACCGTTCTGCACGGGCACCCGTACGCAGGTCGCGCTGACGGCGATGCTGTCGTCGCCCATGATCTTCTTGGTCTCGTCGACCATCTTGCGTTCCTCTTTGGTGTACCCGTCTTCGAGGAACACGTCGATGTGGGGCAGGCAGTTGAAGGCGATCTGATGCGGATAGACCGCCGGCTCGATCGCCTCACCGGCCATGACCTTGGGGGTCTGGTCGAGGAGCTCGACGATGGCCTTGTTGCCCGTGCCCGAGACGGCCTGGTAGGTCGAAACGATCACCCGTTGGATCTGGGCTTCGTCGTGCAGCGGCTTCATCGCTACGACCATCTGGATGGTCGAACAATTCGGGTTGGCGATGATGCCCTTGTGCCAGTCGACGTCGTGGGGGTTCACTTCAGGCACGACCAACGGCACGTTGGGGTCCATGCGCCACGCCGACGAATTGTCGACCACCACACAGCCGGCCTCGGCGGCGATGGGGGCGAACTTCTGTGAAGTGCCACCACCGGCGGAGAACAGCGCCAAGTCGATACCCTTGAAGCTGTCGGCAGTGAGCTCCTGGCACGTGATCTCCTGGCCTTTGTAGTCCAGTTTCATGCCGGCGGATTTCGCAGTGGCCAGCGCGACCAGGTCTTTGACCGGAAAGTCTCTCTCGGCCAAGATGCTCCGCATCGCTCTTCCGACGGCGCCGGTAGCGCCAACGACGGCTACTCGATACTCCTTGCTCACGTTCCCTCCTTACCACGATGGTCCGGAGATTCTAGCAGCCACCAGCGAAAGGTGCTGTCGCAGCACCCATGCCAGGGTTCCAAGTGGGATTGGAGGCGAGCGGTCAGTTCTCCGAGCGCAAAGCCTCTTCTATGGCTCTCGTCACCGCGGAGGAGGAATAGGGACGCCTGATCACCGAAGCGATGCCGTAGTGCTCGTGTCCGTGAACGCCCGAATCGCTCGATACCATTACCGGGACGTCGAGTCCGAGGTTTCGCAGCGCCGATTTCTGATCGAGTCCGCTGAGGCCGTTCGTGTAGATCATCGCGACCACCGCGAGCGAAAAACGCGAGCACTCGATCTCGCCGTCGGCAAGCGCCGTGGCGGTCTCCATCGCCGAGTGGCAGCGCGTCACCGGGTATCCGAGCGAGGAGAGCACCTCGCTCAACTCCAAGCCCCAAGATTCGCCTCCATCGACGATGAGCACGCCCCCACCGCCGGCACTCATGGTATCGCTGCCGGTCACGCAGGCGCCGCCCCCTTGCGAGGCAGCTCGCAGGGCGAGATCGCACTGCACCAAGTCGAGAAGATCGGCCATCACAAGGGTCGTCGATGCGTTGCCGACCACGTCACGGAAGGGGGCGCTGACAAGGTGCAGCTCGAGACAGCCGCCGTCTTTCAGAGCCATTCGGGCAGGTTGGGCACACGTGTGAACCGGCCCGAAGGGAGGCTCCTGGCCCACGATCTCGGTGGCCTGCCAGCCGAAGACCTCCTCGGCCGCCTTGTTCCACATCGTGACCCGGCCTCCGGAGTCGAGAACCCACGTCGGCACCGGAGCGACGCCGATGAAAGCCTCGAGATCGGCGACAGCGTCTCCCCGCGATTGCTCGGCGATGATGCGCGAAATAGCATTGCCCGCCAGAACGCCCAAGCTGCGAAGACCGGCCCGAAGTATGCCGGGCATGACTTTGCACGAGGCCCCGCCCGCGATCAATCTGGCGATGACGGCACCCCGATGAAGAATCGGCAGGCTCTCGATCACGAGCGAATTGTCGGGTAGTCCGACCGCCTTCGAAGGGTCACCGC
>JAKAHF010000263.1 GCA_021815245.1 Actinomycetes bacterium | reverse complement strand
GCATAGGTGGGCGCTTCGCGGCCTTAGCCGAAAGCATGGATCAAGGCCCCTCCACCTTCAAAGTGCCGAACGTAGACGAACAGGCGCTCAAGAAAGCCATCGAACCGCTGGTCGAAGAGATCGTCGACATTCGCCAGACGTAGGCCGACCCTCCCGGCCTGCACCCTCATACGGGTATCTGTGTCCCGGCTCGTGGGCCGACGGATCGTCGCCCACGAGCCGGGACTCTCTGTGTCGGCGCGACCTCGGTCCTGGGCCGCCGGCGGAACAGGCCGCGTAGCTATATCAAGCTGCCCGCGACAACGGTCGATACTTGGGGCACACGTGTCACGCTCTGACTGAACAGGACCTGAAATGACGATCTTACGGCGCATACGGATCGCAATTGGGGGACTCATAGCGCTGCTTCTCGTGGTGTCGGCTTTCGGGATAGTCGAGGCCCAGAAGCACGAGTCGCAATCGACCATCATCGCGGTGGGCGTACTCGCCGTGGTAGGTCTGGTGCTGGGAGTACTCGCAGCCATCTTCCTTGGACGCATGATCGGCCGGCAGGTGAAGGGTGTCACCGTCAACCTGCACGACTCCATCGCCGAGTTGCTCGCGGTGGCTTCTCAGGTGGCCTCTGCCACCGCGCAGACCGCGGCGGCCACGAACGAGACGACGGCCACCGTCGAAGAGGTCAAGCAGACGGCGATGCTGGCTCAGGAGAAGGCGCAGGAAGCGTCGGAGCTCTCGCAGAATGTGGTGGATTCGTCGAAGTTCGGTGAGACCTCGTCGAAGAGGAATTTCGACACCTTCGAGCAGATCCACTCAGACATGGGTACTGTGGCCGACGCGATCGACAGGCTGAACGAGCAGGCGCAATCGGTCGGTGACATCATAGCCACCGTCAACGACCTGGCCGAGCAGTCGAACCTGCTGTCGGTGAATGCGTCGATCGAAGCCGCCAAAGCGGGGGATTACGGCAAGGGCTTCACGGTCGTGGCTCAAGAGGTCAAGAGCCTGGCGAACCAGTCGAAGCAGGCGGTCGCGCAGGTGCGCGGCGTTCTCAGTGAGATCCAGAAGGCCGCCGGCGTGGCGGTACATGCGACCGAACAAGCCCGTCAGGCGGTGGAGATCGGACGGGGAGAGGCCGGCCAAGCCATCGACGGCACGCGGGCCGAGGTCGGCGTCGCCAGCTCGGCAGCCGAGGCGACCATGCAGATCGCGGCGACCAGCCGGCAGCAACTGGCCGGCACGGAGCAGATCAGCTCAGCCATCATGAGCATCAACGAGGCAGGCAGTCAGTCGGTGGCAGGGGCTCGTCAAGTAGAGAAGGAAGCCAGGCGGCTGCAAGAGCTGGCACGGGGGCTACGCGGCCTGGTCGACTCCGGCGTGGAAAGAGTCGCCAGGCAGAGCGGGTCGCAGCCGGCGCCCGTCTGATAGCCGGCCCCGTCTCGATCGACCTCAGTCGGGAGGCGCCAGCGCGGCGAGCCTCTCATCGAGGAAGAGCCTCCACAGCGCCAGTAGGCGGCCGACGTCGACGCTCCCCGGTTCGGCGAGGGTCTGAACCGCGAGCCCGTCAGTGAGCGCGATCGTCATGGCGGCCAGATCTTGGATCTCCGAAGGCGTGTCGCCGGCGAGACCCGACGCCAGGGCGCGGCTGTTCTGCTCGCGATAGGCCCGGTAGAGCTCAGCGAACTGCGCCGCCATCGACGGGTTCTCGAGAAGCCGCGGCAGTAGATCGAAGAACAATCGGTATGACGGGGGGTCGTCGAGCATCACCTCCGCCGTTCGGGTCACGGCGTAGCTTGGGCTCCGCTCTCCGGTGGCGCCCGCCAGGCGCTGCCTGCTCTGCCAAAGCGTGTCGGAGACGAGCCAATCGACCAGAGCGATGATGAGGCCGTTCTTCGAGCCGAAGTAGTATCTGATGAGGGCCTTGTTCTCACCGGCCTCGCGACCGATCGCCTCGACCGACAGGGAGTTGTAGCCCGAGCGGGCCAGCAGACGGCGCGCAGCTTCGAGTAACCTCTGGGCCGTCGGCGGCAGGGCCGAACCGGCTCCGGGCAGTCCGGGATTGCGTTGCTGTACCCGTGAAGACCGCGTCGTGGCCTCTGTCGCTATGCGCGATCTCGCTCTGCCCCTCACCCGTTCTTCTTCGTTCACCCGGCGATCTCCCCCGTGCTGATACGTGGTGCTGCCATTCGAGCAAACAGTAGCATACCGCGTCCGCTGATTTGTACGAACGATTAACTTTTTGACGCGGTGCCCACGCCCGCCACAGGCCAGACTGGGGTCGATTGCAGAGCCAGTTGACGGCGATGGAGTGGAGGAGTATAAGATGGAATTGTCCGTGCGTTTAAATCGACTCAAGCGCGAGGAACAAGATGATCATCGGTGTGCCCAAGGAAATTAAGAACCATGAGTATCGGGTGGCGATGGTTCCGGCCGGCGTGCAACACCTCGTCGAGGACGGCCACACGGTGCTGGTAGAGAGTTTGGCCGGCGAGGGGTCGGGCATCTTCGACACCGAGTACCTTGACGCGGGGGCACAGTTACGCCGCTCGGCAGACGAGGTCTTCGCCGAAGCCGACATGATCGTTAAGGTCAAAGAGCCGCTTGCGCAGGAGTTCCCGCTGCTCCGAGAATCACAGGTGCTTTTCACCTATCTCCATCTGGCTCCGGCTCCCGATCTGACCAAGGCTCTCCTCGAACGCAAGATCATCGGCATCGCCTACGAGACTGTGCAACTTGCCAATGGCTCGTTGCCGCTTCTCACGCCCATGAGTGAGGTCGCCGGCAAGATCTCGGTGCAGATGGGCGCCCACTTCCTGCAGAAGGAGAACCGCGGAAGCGGAGTGCTCCTGGGCGGCGTGCCGGGCACGCCTCCCGGCAAGGTCGCCATCGTTGGTGGTGGCGTCGTCGGCATCAACGCCGCCAAGGTGGCGGTCGGCATGGGCGCCGATGTCACCATACTCGACATCAACGTCGACCGGCTGCGCTATCTGGCCGATGTGTTCGGCTCGAACGTGAAGGTCGTGGCCTCCAACGCGGCCACCATAGAGCATGTCGTGGCCCGAGCCGACCTTGTCATAGGCGGTCTTCTCATTCCCGGTGCGAAAGCCAAGAAGGTCATAACCAAGGCAATGATCGCGAGGATGCGCAAGGGCTCGGTCATTGTCGATGTGGCCATCGACCAGGGTGGATGCGTGGAGGGCGCCGTACCGACGAGCTATCAGAGCCCGACCATCGACGTCGACGGCGTCACGCTGTGCGCGGTTGCGAACCTTCCCGGAGCGGTCGCGCGCACGTCGACGTTCGCACTCACCAACGCGACCTTCCCCTACGCCGAAAGGCTCGCGAACCTCGGCTACAAGGCTGCTCTCAAGGCCGATCCCGCCCTCGCCAAGGGGCTGAACGTCCTGGAGGGCAAGCTGGTCTGCAAAGCGGTCGCCGAGGGTGTCGGTATGGAGTACACGCCGTGTAATATCGCTGAACTGTGAACCTTCTACCCTACTGTCCCCCAAAGACGAGAAAGGGAGCAACATGATCTCCGAAGCCGAACTCATGGAACTCTCGTTCCCCAACGCCCCACAGATGGTCACGACCGTTCCCGGTCCCAAAGTGAGCGCCCTCATGGAGGAGTCGGCCAGATAGCAGGCTTTCACCCGTGGAGGCGGCGGGTTCCCGGTCATCCTCGAACATGGCATGGGTGCGACGGTCAAAGACGCCGACGGCAACCTGTTCATCGACATGGCCGCGGGTGTCGCGGTGAACGCGGTCGGGCGCGGACATCCCAAGATCGTCGAGGCGATCAGTCGCCAGTGCTCGGTCATCATGCACACCACCGACATCACCAATCCCAAGCGCATCGAGTTGGCCAAGAAGGTCTCGGGGGTCATGCCCGAGGGCCTGCGTGGCAACTGCCATTCCACGTTCTTCCAAGCTGGATCCGACGCGGTCGAGACGGCCATCAAGTTCTCGCGCCGGGTGACGGGCCGCACGCAGATACTGGCCTTTCAGGGCGCGTACCATGGTGTATGGTGCGGCACGTCGGCGCTCACGACCGGCTATAACTACCGGCACGGGTGGGGCCCCCTCATCGCAGGGGTGCAGCATCTGCCCTACGCCTACTGCTACCGTTGCCCGTTCAACATGACCTACCCGAATTGCGACGTACAGTGCGGCAAGTACGTCGACTACGTGCTCAATACCCCCTATACGGCAGCCGATGACGTCGCCGCGATCATCGTCGAGGCCGAACAGGGCGAAGGCGGCTACGTAGCGCCGCCGCCGGAGTTCTTCCAGATCATCAAAGCCGCTTGCGAGAAGTACGGCTGCCTCTACGTCGCCGACGAGGTGCAGTCGGGCGCCGGGCGCACAGGCAAGATGTGGTGCATCGAGCACAGCGGCGTCCAGCCTGACATGCTGACCTGGGGCAAGGGCATGGGCGGCGACATACCCATGGCGGGCATCACCTACCGGGCGGAGTTCGAGAAGAGCCTGTCGGAGGGCTCCCAACCGTCGACGTTTGCCGGCAACGCTTTGGGATGCGAAGTGTGCATGACCAACATCGACCTGATCCAGGACCCGCGGATGGACCTCATGGGCCGGGCGACCAAGTTAGGCGAGCAGATCAAGGGCAAGCTCACCGACGCCATGAAGACCGTCACGGCGATCGGCGACGTGCGCGGCCGGGGCCTCATG
>JAKAHF010000262.1 GCA_021815245.1 Actinomycetes bacterium | reverse complement strand
ATCTCGCGGGCGAAACCCTCCGACACCGAGGCCACCGCGGTGTAGATGGGTTGGGCCGCCCAGGCCCCTGTCTTGTCGATCAGACCGTAGGCTATGCCGCCCTGCTCGCTGATCTTCTTGCCCTCGACCGCCTGTCCGGCGACGGAGTAGCCCTCGGAGAAGTCGGCGACCGCGACGAACGTGGGCTCGATGATGACCGTACCCGACGCGTCGATGTAGCCCCACAGGCCGTCACGCTCGAGTGAGAACGCCGCCAGTCCCTCGCTGAACGACCCTGCGCCCGCGAACTTCGGCTCGATGACGTACGCGCCCGTCTTGTCGATGAAGCCGACCTTGCCACCGCTCTCTTCGGCGACGGCCGCCACACCTTCCGAGAACTCGCGCGCCTGCGCGAACTTCTCGGGGATCACCAGCTTGCCTGTGGTATCGACATAGCCCCACTTGCCGTCGGCGGTCGTGCGCACTTGGGCCAGACCCTCATTGAACGTGGCCGCCGTCGCGTACTGTGGTGGAGTGATCTCTTTGCCCGTCGCGTCGATGTAGCCCCACTTGGCGTCTTTCACCTCGCCCACAGCCACGCGGGCGACGCCGTCGGAGAACGAGTCGACGAAATCCCACTGGGGTTCGATCACCCAGGCTCCGGCGCTGTCGACGAAGCCCCATTTGTTGTTCTGACCGGCTGCCGGAAAGAGCTGCCCCCCGGAACCGTTCGTCGTGGTGACGGTGCCGCCCCCGGAGCTGGTCGCGGTAGTGTCGCCCGACCCGGACGTGCCGGTCGAGCCGATCGTGGTGGTCGAATCGCCGGCGGTGTCGGAGCCGCAACCGGTCGTCACGGCCACGAAGGCTGTCAGTAGAATGGCCAGGAGCCAGACGAGGCGTCGGGAGAGCGCTGAACTCCGCAGTTGAGCGGCGGCTGCGCGGGTCGAGTGATCTGCCATCGGGTCCCCTCCGATATGTTCCGCAGAAGCAAGAAGGCTCATTGTAGCGCGAGAGACTCGGCGACCGTTCGGCAACACGCTAAGCTTTATGCGGAACTGACGCACGTGATGAGCAACGCACCTGGAGGTGTTCGAATGAGCGCTGACTTCAGCCAGATCGTCAAAGAACGGCGCGCCTGCCGCCTCTACAAGCCCGACGCGGTGCCTGAGGCCGTCATCCGCGATATCCTCGCCGAGGCTCGCTGGGCTCCGTCGGCCAGCAACACCCAATCGACCAACGTCTATGTGTTGCAGGGCGAGAAGCTCGCCACATTCAAGACCGAGATGCGCGCCTTGGCCGAGTCCGAACTTGAGCCCAGCCCCGACTTCCCCAACAGGCCCCATCCGCCGTTCCTGGCCGAGAGACAGCAGGTGCTCTTCAAGGCTCGTGCCGAGTTCGTCGCCGCCGAAGACGCCAAGTCGGGCGTCGACCACGCCACCTCGCCGTCGAACCCCATGGTTGCCGGGCCCGCCATCTTCGGCGCGCCGGTGGTGCTGATGCTCGGCTTCGACAAAGACATGAGCATGGGCTACGGCCTCTTCGACGCGGGGCTCTTCTCGATGAACATCTGCCTGGCCGCCGAGGCCCGGGGCCTCGCCACCTGCATCACCGGCTCGAACACGCGCTATCCCGACGTCATCCGCAAGCTGGTGCCGGGCACCGACAACATCAACTATGTAGTGGCCATCGCCCTCGGGTACCCCGATTGGAATGCACCCATCAACCGTTTTCCGCGCACCCGGTTGGCGGTGGACGAGTTCACCACGTTTGTGAAGTAGCACGGCGACGCTAGGAGGGGCCGGCCGGCGCCTTTGGACCGGCCGGCCCCTCTGACAAGCGGTGCGGCGCGCCGCGAAGCTGCGCGCCGCACCGACACTCTGCCGCACCGCCCGCACGCTCCGGTCCCCCGAAACCGCCGATCGGCCGCGGTGGCTACCGTGGCGACGTCGTCTCCCAGACGATCGTACCGTCCTTATCGATGTAGGCGATATCGAGCGGACGAGTATCGATGAAGCTCCGGATCGCACGCTGCATCTCGCGAAGGCCCTCCGGATACGTCTGCCATGTCATCTCAGGCGGTGTCTCACCGGCGCGCACAACCAGCCCTATTCCCTCCCGCGAAAACGGGGCGGCGGCCTTGCACTGGGGCTCTATCACCCAGCTTCCCGAGGTGTCGATGTAGCCCCACAACTCGCCATCGTAGACCTGCGCGGCGGCCAGGCCGTGGGAAAAATCCGTCACTACCAGGAAGTTTGGCTCTATCACCACGCGGCCTGTCTTGTCGATGAAGCCGACAGGCGACGCCAGACCCGACAGAAACCCTAGTTGCACCGGAGCCAAGCCCTCGGAGAACTCACCGGCCGATTCGAACGACGGTTCGATCGCCCATGCTCCGGTCGTGTCGACGAAACCCCACCGGATGGTGTTTTCGTCGAGCACCGCAGCCACCGGCGCAAGTCCTTCGGAGAAGTCGCCTGCCGACTCGAAGCTCGGCTCGATCACCCAAGCGCCGGCCGCGTCGATGTAGCCCCACAGTCTCCGGCCGCCCCCCTGGTCCTCGCCCACGGCGGCGAGGCCCTCAGAGAAGTCACGCGCTTCGGCGAAGCGCGCCTCAATGACCATCGCGCCGGTCGTGTCTATGAAGCCATACGCAAGACCGCCGTCGCCGACGGTCGCAACCGACGCACGCCCATCGGAGAACTCCGCGCCGTCGCTCCAGCCCGCACTCGTCACAACCAGAACGCCGGTTCGATCGATGTATCCCCGCGTGCCGGCGCGAGACACCCACGCCAGGCCTTGGCTGAAGTCGCCTGCCGACTCGCACTCCGGCGCGATGACGAGCCGTCCCGACCGATCAACATAACCCACCTTGCCGGCGACCTCGGTACGCGCGAGACCCTCCGAGAACTCAGCCCACAGTGACGATGCTCCCGGGGCGATCACGACGCGACCGCTGGCGTTGATGTATCCAACCTTGCCGTCGACCAGGACCGGATACGGGTCGCCCCCGTGAACTCCAA
This sequence comes from Actinomycetes bacterium, assembly GCA_021815245.1. The sequence continues at coordinate 1,688 of JAKAHF010000262.1, read as the reverse complement.
CGGTCCCCACCTGTTCCATCGGATCACCCGTCGAGAACGATGCGGCCCCGGCGCTCGACCACACGACTTCACCCTTCTTGTTGATATAGCTCACGTATCCGGTGTAGACAAGCATCGATGAGGAGACGAACTCGGGCAGAACGCCGGGCCCCCGGGTCCCAGGCTCGAGAACAGAGTCGGCTCGCGTGACCATGGCAATGCCTCCGGGCTGAAACGGCCACGCACTCTCGTACTTCGGCTCGATCACCCACCGGCCGGTCTTGTCGATGTAGCCGGCAGGTGATGACTGATCCAACTGAAGCGATCGCTGTGCCACGGCAAGGCCCTCGGAGAACTCACCAGCCCACCCGAACGATGGATCAATCACCCAGGCGCCCTTCTTGTCGACATAGCCCCAGGTCATGGTGCCCGCCCGATCAGCAACCGCGACAGCGGCCAGCCCCTCGGAGAACTCAGAGGTCGACTCGAACGATGGCTCTATTGCCCAGGCGCCCGTCTTGTCGATGTAGCCCCAGGTCAGATTGCCCGCCTCATCCGCGATCGCGGCTGCAGCCAGACCTTCCGAGAACGCCATGGCGGCGGCGAACACGGGCTGGATCGCCCACGCTCCACTGCGGTCGATGAAGCCCAGGATAGGAGCGTCGTAGGCATCGCGGACGGTGACGCAGGCAAGACCTTCAGAAAACGAAGCGGCCGTGATGAAGCGGGGCGTGATCACCACGTTGCCCCGCCTGTCCAGATAGCCGTACGACACCGAACCACGGACGTCGGCCTCGGCGAAATAGGCCAACCCCTCTGAGAAGTCTCCCCCTTCGACCATCCCCCCGATCTCGATCGCCAAACGTCCGGTCGTGTCGATGTAGACGGCCTGTCCGGCTTGGTAGACGCAGGCCAGACCCTCGCTGAACTTCGAAGCGCCGGCATACGCGGGCTCGATCGCATATTCTCCGCGAGTGTCGATGAACCCCGTCGTCCCGTTCGCCGACATCGCCGCGAGTCCCTCGGAGAATTCGGTGAAGAAGACCAGATTGTCCGACGCGCGTGGTTCGATGACCATGTCGCCCGAACTGTCTATGAAGCCGATCTTGCCGTCAACCGCCACAGGGTAGAGATAGACGGCACCGTCGCGCGTGGCCAGAAGATATGACCCAACGGCAACCGCCGCGATCACCACGAGACCGATCACGGCCGCCCCGGCCAGAAGGCGGGGGCGAGCCCTGAGGCGGGCCATCAAAGTGCTGCCTACGTCGGCGACTTCTCTCAACGTCGAGCGCGCCGGTTCGACCTCGGCCTCGGCGGCAGGCGCCTCGACGACCTCAGGCGCCGCGATCTCCCAGCCGTCTTCGTCGGCGCGGAGAGGAGCTCCGCAGCGCGCGCACCAAGCGTCGGTGCCCGGCGGCGACTCGGCGCCGCAGACACCGCACTTCACGACCTCACGACTGTCCACCGGTCAGGCCCCCCTTACCGTCGGATACAGAGCACGTCCGGCGATGCCGGCATTCCCCAACTGCGCCGATTCTAACGCCTCGAGACCACCGGTGATAGGACGATTCGCCCGAAGGGCGTCTGCGCCCAGACCCAGCCGATAGTGCGGTCCCCGGATCACGCCGCGCCTCCCGTCGCCGGTCAACCTATACTTGCTCCGTTGCGAGTGTCGACGACGAGGTCGAGCATGAACACGGTGAGCG
>JAKAHF010000261.1 GCA_021815245.1 Actinomycetes bacterium | reverse complement strand
GAGCGCATGGCCAAAGACGAGAAGCCGTGGATCGAGTACATCGCCACGAGGCTGCTGAGGGACGACGCTCCGCCGCCAGAGCGCCGCGAGCGGAGCGGCAGGCGGCCGGGCGATGGGCCCGATGGGGGAGGCGACGCGGCATGAAGGCCGTGGTGATCGATCGCTTCGGCGGCCCTGAGGAACTTCGCCTGGCCGATCTCGAGGTGCCGGTGCCGGCCGAGGGCCAGGTGCTCGTGCAGATGAAGTCGATCGGTGTCTGCAAAGCCGACTGGCGGGTGCGTACCGGGCGATCGCAGTGGATGACGGCACCCTTCCCGGTCACCCTCGGGTACGAGGGCGCGGGCGTGATCGCCGGTCTTGGGCCGGACGTCACCGGCTTCGAAGTCGGCCAACCGGTCCACGTGCTGCACATGGCCTGCTACGGCACCTATGCCGAGTACATGGCGGTCACCGCCGACGACGTGGTCGAGCTACCGGCCGGCATGGATTTCGACGCGGCCGCGGCGGCGTTCAACTACTTCGTCGCCTGGGGCATGTTGAGCCAGGTGGTCCAGGCCAAGGAGGGCCAGAGTCTCTACATGGGCGGAGCAGCCGGCGGGATCGGCACGGCCGTGATCCAACTGGCGGGGCTGCTGGGGACGCAGGTCATCGCCAGCGCGAGCACCGAGGAGAAGTGCGCCTACCTGCGCGGCCTCGGCGTGGAGCTGGTGTTCAACTACGCCGAGCGCGACGATGTGGAGGCCGTCAAGGAGTTGACCGGGGGCAGGGGTGTGGACTACGTCTACGACCAGGTGGCCGGCCCTCGCTTCTGCCGCCAATTCGACATGCTGGGCACCTACGGCCAGATCGTCCTCTACAACTACCTGGGCGGCTACCCCGAAGACAAGGAGATCATCCACATCCTACAGAGCCGCTGCGAGGGGTGCTACGGCATCCGCTACTTCTCGATACACGTGCACGACACCGACCCGGCCGGCTTCAAGGCCGTTAAGCGGAAGGTGCTGGGCCTCATGGCCGACGGGGGTTTTCAGCCGCCCATCTACGACGTGTTGCCATTGTCCGAGGCCCGGAAGGCGCATGAGCTGATCGATTCGGGCAAGGTGCTGGGGAAGCTGGTGCTTCACCCTGAGGGCTGACGAGGTCAACCCAATCGAGGACCGTGTCGGGGCTCGAATCCGCCGCTGACCACCGCGTCTCGCGGACGATTCTTCCATTTTCGTTCACTGCCCCCTAATCTTGAGGGCCATGGGTGAAACAGACGACCGTCGCCATCCGCCTGACGTCACTGGCCGGATCTGGGTGATCCCAGAGGTTCGGGAGGGACGTGAGCTTGCTGTGAGCATGGTGGGCGATCCGGAGGGTCTCAGATCTTTCGGCGAACTTCTTATCTTCCTTGCGAACGCCGACCCGGAGACCAGACGCGTCCCCCGGGGAGAGCGCGACCACATTCACATCTATCCCAAATCGAATCTCGGTTTCAGCGGCACGCTTGGTGCCGGGTCTTGTGAGGTGGAGCTGTGCCGGGCAGATGCCGCAGAAACTGGCGAGATCTATCCGCACCTCGCCGCAGCCGAAGCCGACATCTCGGACTTCACCCCTGATGCCAATCCGCCGGCCGATTGGTTGGAGCGAGCCAGCGCGGCTCTCGATCTCGCCCGACTATCGCTCGCCGGTGCCCACCCTCAGGCCGAGCACGCCCCCGCGCTAGTTGCTCAGAGCGTATTCTGCTCCCTCATGGCCGGCCTTCGTTCCAGGGGTATCACTGTTCCAAACGCGGTCGATCGCCGTAGTCAGCTGACCTTCTTCGTTCCCGACGGCCTCACTCTGCCGTATGAGAGATGGGAGATTGATGACTTCCTCGGGGTTGAGATGCCCCTACCGGGTACTCACTGGATTCCCCTTCCGACGGATGACGAGATCGCCACCGCGATCGAGGCTGGAGCAACGATGCTCGCCTGGGCCGGTCAGACGCCAGCCGGCTAGGCCGTCCAAGACGTTGGAATGCCGACCAGTTGATTGTGCCGTTCAATACCCCGCGCGATCGCTCGCGCCGGTAGTCGAAACCAACCTGAAGGTCTTTGCCGGCCGACGAAACTCAGGGTCAGGAGTGGCGACCGGGAACAGCGCGCGGAGCAGTGCGTTGCACGTCGAGTCGCACTGCGCGAGACAGCCTAGAAAGGAGAAGCCATGACCGACCCTGACCACCTCCACATCCTCTGGACCAACGCCGATCCGGTCACCGCCGAGAAGATGGTCTTCATGTACGCCGGGAACGCCCTGAAGCGAGGGTGGTGGAAGCGGGTGACGGTCGTCATCTGGGGGTCGACCGCGGAGCTCACCGCTCGCGACGCCGCCGTCGGCTCTCAGATCGCCGAACTTCGCGAGGTCGGCGTCGAGTTCTCGGCGTGCAGAAAGTGCGCCGAAGAACTGGGCGTCACGACCGAGCTCGAGGGACTCGGGATCGAGGTCATATATTGGGGCGAGCCACTCACGCAGCTGCTACGCGACCGCGCGGCACTCTTGAACATCTGACGCTGAAATGACAGCGATCGCCGCGTCCTCGACGGCTGCGTCAGGAGGGGCGCGGCGGCGCTAAGATGGAGTCACATCGAGAACCCACGGGGAGGCAAGATGACGAACGTTATCGACATCGAAGGCATCGGTCCGGACCGCGCCGAGAAGCTTAAGGCCGCCGGCGTCACCACCACTGACGACCTGCTCAAGCTGGGCGGCACGCCCAAGGGTCGCAAGGACCTCGAAGCCGCCACCGGTCTCAGCGGGGCCTTCATACTCGACTGGGTGAACAGAGCCGACCTGTTCAGGATCAAGGGCATCGGCACGCAGTATTCCGATCTGCTGGAAGCCTCGGGCGTGGATACCGTCGCCGAGTTGGCTCAACGCCGTGCCGACAACCTCACCAAGAAGATGGCTGAAGTCAACGAGCAGAAGAAGCTGGTGCGTGCCCTGCCCGCCGAGACCGTTGTTGCCGACTGGATCGAGCAGGCCAAGGCGTTGCCGCGCGCGGTGGAGTACTGAGATACGGTCTCTGAAACGGGCACCGATGTCGGGTGATCTGGGAGGGGCCGGGGTGAGCCCAACCCCTCCCAGATTCCGATGCACTCAGTGTGTCGTGCCGCTCAGTGCCCCCACCAGTTCATCGGTGGTCGTCACCCAACCGAAGAGGTTCTCGACGTTCCAGAGCGTGGCCTCGTAGGTCGGGCCCGGCACGTTGGGATTGGTGGCGTCGCTTACGAGGATCGGCCAGTAGTCGAGGAAGAACCCGTCGCGCAGGGTCGACTCCACGCAGGTGTTGCACGTCAGCCCCGAATAGATGCAGTACTTGATGCCGTAGGTCTTGAGAATGTGATCGAGCTGGGTGCCCGCGAATGCGCTGTAGCGGTGCTTGCGGATGACCGTGTCCTCGGGCTGGGGAGCGATCTCGTCGCAGATCTGCTCGTCCCAGGTGCCTTCGGTCACGAACCTGCCCCAGTACTCCGGGTTGCGGCGCATCATGACGAGGCCCAGCTCCTTGTGCCAGTTGGGCGATTCGGGACCGCCCGAGTTGGAGTAGTCGCTGTTGTAGCTCATCTTGATGTAGACCACCTTCACGCCGGCGGAACGGCACGCCGGGATGAGCCGTTGGTGTCGTTCGAGCACCGGAGCGTTGAAGGAGGGGTCCCAGCCGAAGACATCGACCATGCCGCCCTTCTTGACGAAGGCGTTCTGCATGTCGACCACGAGCAACGCCGTGCGGGCGAGGTCGATCTCGAGAGGCTCCGGCTTGGCGGGGATCACCAGTGGTCTCGGTGGCTGTGGAGTCTGCGGTAGTTGCATCGCTGTCATCTCCGCTTCAGCGGTCGTCTAGATGCCGAGCCCGGTCGCGTTGGTCTCGTACAGCTTGGTCTTCTCCTCGTCGGTGAGCGGCAGGCTCGCGAGGTAGCTCATGCAATCGCTCATGTCCTCGTAGGGGAAGTCGGTGCCGAGCAGCACCTTGTCCATGCCGAGGGCGTCGCGTGAGCACACGAACGCCGCTGGCAGGTAGTTGCCGCTGGTTGTCACCCAGAGGTGCTTCTTGACGTAGTAGCTCGCCACGTGCTTGCTGCCTGGCCCGATCTCTGGGTTGGGCGTCTGGTGGCCTTGCATGTAAGCCCTGTCTACGCGGTCGACCAAGAAGGGGAAGGCTTCGCCGTAGTGGCCCATCATGATCTTCAGGCCCGGGAAGCGGTCGAACACGCCGCGCACGATCATGCGCAGGAACACGTACGACACTTCCGCGCCGAAGCCGAAGGTCGGCCCGGCCAACACCATGCCGAACTCACGCAGTTCGGGGATCTTCGGCACGGCCGGATGCAGGTAGATGGGGATGTCGAGTTCCTCGGCCTTGGCGAGCAGAGGCCAGTACTTCTCCTCGTCGAGGTGCGAGTCGCCGAAGTTGGAGTGGGTCTCCCAGCCGACGAAACCAAGCTCCTTGACGCAGCGCTCGAGCTCGCGCACCGACCACTCCACGTCTTTGGGAGCGAGGGAGGCGAATCCGCCGAACCGGTCGGGGTACTGCTGGATGATCTCGCCAAGGATGTTGTTGGCATCTTCGGCTACCTTCTTGCCCACCTCGACCTCGAACTGCTCGGCAGCCGGCGACGTGAGCGAGAGCACCGCGTAGTCGACACCGGCTTCGTCCATGAGCTTGAGCC